>JAZOSN010000060.1:0-31243 GCA_045657105.1 Eubacteriales bacterium | reverse complement strand
GTACTCGTTTGAGAATATGGACAAGTTCCCCTCATCCTCGCTCGTTACGAGAATGACCACGGATATCGCGAACATTCAGATGTCCTATATGATGATCATCCGTACGGCAGTACGCTCTCCGCTTATGTTCATCTTCTCGATCGTTATGGCGTACATTATGGGTGGCGCGCTTGCAACGGCGTTCGTTGTCGTTGTGCCCGTGCTCATCTTCGGCCTTATTATGATCGCGAAGTTCGCTATGCCTGCGTTCCGCAGAGTGTTCAGAAAGTACGACAAGCTCAACGAGTCCATTGAGGAGAACGTTCGCGCTATGCGCGTTGTAAAGGGCTTCTCAAGGGAAGAACACGAAAAGGAAAAGTTCGGCGCTGCAGCCAATGATATCTGCAAGGAGTTCACACAGGCTGAAAGGATCGTTGCCTTTAACACTCCTCTTATGCAGATTTGTATGAATTTCAATATGGTTTTCGTTCTTATTGTTGGTTCAAAGCTGACAATTGAGCATATGGGTCAGGTTATTGACATCGGTCACATTTCCGCTATGCTCACATACGGTATGCAGATACTTATGAACCTTATGATGCTCTCTATGATCTTCGTAATGCTCACTATGTCCTCTGAATCAATGAAGCGTATCTACGAGGTGCTCAGTGAAAAGCCCTCGCTCGCAAATCCCGAATCTCCCGTTACCGAGGTGCGCGACGGATCTGTCGTGTTTGATAACGTAAGCTTCAAGTATTCGGAAAAGGCAGAGAAATATGCGCTTTCCGATATAAATCTCACTATCCCTTCGGGTGCAACGGTTGGTATTCTCGGAGGTACGGGTTCGAGTAAATCGACGATAGTTCAGCTTATCCCCCGTCTATACGACGTTACCGAGGGTAGCGTAAGTGTCGGCGGAGTTGACGTTCGTAAATACGATATTGATACTCTCAGAGGCTCTGTTGCTATGGTTCTCCAAAAGAACCTGCTTTTCTCGGGCACGATAAAGGAAAATCTGAGATGGGGTAACGCCGACGCGACAGACGAAGAGCTCGCAGAGGCTTGTAAGCTCGCTCAGGCGGACGAATTTGTGAGAAGCTTCCCGGACGGCTACGATACCTATATTGAGCAGGGGGGAACTAACGTTTCAGGCGGACAGAAGCAGCGTCTTTGTATCGCAAGAGCACTTCTTAAAAAGCCGAAGATACTTATTCTTGACGACTCGACGAGTGCGGTAGATACCAAGACCGATATGCTCATTCGAAGTGGATTCAAGAAGTATATCCCCGAAACGACCAAGATCATTATTGCACAACGTGTGGCATCTGTTCAGGACGCCGATATTATAATAGTTATGGACGGCGGAAAAATATCTGCCGTGGGAACACATAACGAGCTCCTTGAAAAGAGCGAGATCTACCGCGAGGTCTATACTCAGCAGACGGGCGGAGGTGACGAGAAATGACAGGTAAGCAGAAAATGCCCGGAGGACCGGGAATGAGAGGTCCGGGAGGTATGCCGCCCGGCGGAAAGAGAAAGATAGATAAGGGAACGCTCGGAAGAGTCGTGAAGCTCCTTTTTAAATCTTATCCCGTGCTTGTGCCGATGACCGTATTCTGTATAATATTCTCGGCTATCGTTTCTTCGATACCCTCTATATTCATACAGAAGGTGCTTAAAGTCGTAGAAGATTATACCGACAGAGGCTCGACAGATTGGTCGGCGGCATCAAAGGAAATACTGCCGATAATCGGAATACTCATAGGCCTTTACGTTATATCCCTTGTTTTTATAACAGTCTATACTCAGCTTGGAGCGTATATTACGCAGGGATTTCTCTGCAAGATGCGCCGCAAGATGTTTGACGGAATGCAAAATCTCCCGATCAAGTATTTCGATACCAATAAGCACGGAGATATAATGAGCCGTTATACCAACGATATAGACACTCTCCGCCAGCTCGTTTCGCAGTCGCTTCCTCAGCTTATGCAGTCTGCGATAATCGTGTGTACCGTGCTTTCGCTTATGCTCTGGTATAGCGTTTGGATGACTCTCGTCGTGCTTCTCGGAGTATTTGCTATGATGCTCGTGTCGGGTAAGGTTGGCGGAGGCTCTGCAAAATACTTTATGCGCCAACAGAAGGCGATAGGTAAGGCAGAGGGCTATATTCAGGAAATGATGAACGGTCAGAAGGTCGTAAAGGTATTCTCTCACGAGGATAAGGTAAGCGAGGATTTTGACAGGATAAATAACGAGCTTTACGAGGATAGCTCACGCGCTCACTCGTACGCTAATATGCTCGGTCCGATAATCGCAAACATCGGTAACGTGCTCTACGTTCTTTGCGCGATAGCGAGCGGAGTCTTTCTGCTTACAAATGCGACTAATATCAGTATTTCGCAGGTGGTAGGAATTCCCGCACAGGTGTTCAGTATCAGTCTGCTCGTTCCTTTTCTCAATATGACGAAGCAGTTTACGGGTAACGTAAACACGCTCTCGCAGCAGATGAATACGATAATTATGGCTCTTGCAGGTGCAAAGCGTGTCTTTGCTCTTATGGACGAAATGCCCGAAACCGATGACGGTTACGTAACGCTTGTTAACTGCACGGTGGACGAAAACGGAAATATTACCGAGAGCGATAAGCAGACAGGTCACTGGGCTTGGAAGCACCCTCATAGCGACGGAACTCTCACCTATACCGAGCTGAAAGGTGACGTTCGACTCGCCGAGGTCGATTTCGCTTACGAGGAGGGCAAGGACGTTCTTCACGATATTACGATATATGCCGAGCCCGGACAGAAGGTAGCATTCGTTGGCGCGACAGGCGCGGGTAAAACGACGATAACCAACCTTATAAACCGCTTTTACGATATAGCCGACGGTAAGGTTCGTTACGACGGTATCAATATAAATAAGATAAAGAAAGCAGACCTTCGCCGCTCGCTCGGTATCGTTCTCCAAGAAACTAATCTCTTTACGGGAAGCGTAATGGAGAATATCAGATACGGACGTCTTGATGCAAGTGACGAGGAGTGTATTCAGGCGGCAAAGCTTGCAGGCGCACACGACTTTATCACAAGACTTCCGAGCGGATATAATACCGAACTAAGTAATAACGGTGCAAATCTCTCGCAGGGACAAAGACAGCTTATCGCGATAGCTCGCGCGGCGGTCGCCAATCCCCCCGTTATGATACTTGACGAGGCGACCTCGTCGATAGACACGAGAACAGAGGCAATCGTGCAGAAGGGAATGGACTCTCTTATGGAGGGCAGAACTGTGTTCGTAATAGCACACAGACTCTCGACCATAATGAACTCGGACGTTATAATGGTGCTCGATCACGGGCGAATTATTGAACGCGGAAGCCACGAGAATCTTCTTGCGCAGAAGGGAACCTACTATCAGCTCTATACTGGCGCGTTCGAGCTTGAATAACCTAAATAAAATTAAACCCGACCTGCTTGCAGGTCGGGTTTTGTGTGTGTGATGTAATAATTATTCCTCGGACTTATCCTCGGTGTTTTCTTCTGTCGCGACGCTTTCGCTCGGAAAAACGTCTGCGGTTGCGCTTGAAGCGGTTTCGACGGCGATTTCCTCGTCGGGAAGATCTTTAAGCTTTCCTGCGGCAATAATTGCGCTTATGATGCCGTAGAGAACGTAAGCGTGTAAAAGTATGTCAATGATGCACTCGGCAAGTACAGAGTAGCTGATAGCGTATCCGACAAGCGCGAGAGTGTCTATTGAGAAGAGAACGGCGGCAAATATAAGCCAAGCGCTTTTCTTTTTCGAAAGGAAAAAGCAGAGAACGTAGAGTGTAACTATGATCGCTGCCATCACGAGCATTGCGATAAGAAATCCGTTTCCGAAAAAGGACGCGTTACCCCAATCGGTGTAGTATTCTTCGGGAAGCTTTCCTGTCAGATATGCGCCGTAAAACGCCATTCTGTAAGGAATGAAGGCAGAGAAGAAAAAGTAGGTCTGCGCGTCGGTAAAGGTGAAGATTATGTTTATTATCGTAAGCATTGCCATAAGTATTATGTCGATCCTGCCCGAAGATAGTCTGCGCGCGAGCTTTTCTTTCTCAAAATTCTGAGTGGGTATATTGTTCATAGAGTCGTACCTCCGTGCTTTATTTTAACAGTATTATATAGTATCGGCAGGTGATTGTCAAGTGATATGGCAATTCTGTCGGGTTCTGACTTGCAGGTCTTTAAAACTACTCTAAAATACTTCCGCCCCATTCGACGACGGTAAAGCCATCGCGGATAAATCCGTCAAATGTCTGAGGCTCGATCTCTATGTAATTATCGAGCGGCTTTGCAACCATATAAACGCGGAGCAGACTGTCGGGCGCGGGATCGATAAGAAGCTCGGCAATATCCGTGTAGGCGTTGCTCTGGAAGGAGATCAGATTGTACTCGTTTTCTTGAAGCAGGGGAAGCCAATAGATGATAAATTCGTTGGCTTCTCTCGGCGTGAGTCCGATGTCAAGAAGGATCTCGCTGAGAAAATCTGCGGTGTCCTTGCCCTTTACGCAAAAGCCCTTCGAAAAGTCTGGAGCCATATTGGAGATGCCCTCCCAATAAAGACAGTAATACTCCTTGCCGTCGGGGAAAACGAGCGTGCCGTCAGGTTGTGCGGTAAAGTTTTGCCAACCGCTCTCACCGTGCTCGGGATAGGTGCAGGTGAGCCTTCCGTTAAGCTCGACCTTGACCGAGCATAGCGTTTCTTCTTCGGGGTAGAGATAGATGACCGGCTTATCTAATGCCATAGAGTGACGGTACGCTTTGTACACATCATCTCCTTTAAGCACCTCAAACGATTCTATGTCTTCGGCGTATGCAATATCGCACGAGATTATATCATGATAGTATTTTTTAACCTTTATGGAAACGTGATCGCCTACCGAGAATGAATAGTCGGGAATTCCGATTATTGCATATTGTGCGGCTTTCCAACCGGACTCTGCGAGATATACGATATTATCGCTTATTTTCACGACTCTAAAAGCGTGAACATACCAGTCCCAATCACGGGCACTAGAAAGCTTTGTTTCTGCGGTGAGTGCAGTCAAATCGTCGGATATTTTTATTTCAGACAGTTTGGGAATGTAGTATGGACCGTAGCCGTAATCCCATTCATCGCCCACTTTTTGTAAAATTTCAATATTTTTCGCATAAACGGTATAGGGATCTGTGTCTTTTACTATATCGACGGTTATTCTGAGCTTATCTTTTGCCATTATGCCTAAACCGAGCTTGTGGATATCCTCCATATAAACGTTTATCTCGTTTCCAAGCTTTTCTCGGTACTCATCGTCAACCTTGACCGATATGGCACGATTAATAGATACTCCGTTTGCCGTACAGGTGAAAACGGAGATCCCGAAATCTTTTGCGGATATTTCGGCATATTCCGATGAAGGTGCTTCAAACGATACTACCTGAACACTCGATGCGTTAGCGACAAGCCGCCACCCGTTTTTGAAGCTGTCAACAGAAACTCTTATTTCATCGCCCTTTTTGATGCCGAGGTCGGCAAGTCCTTTCATTTTTACAGTTACCGTCTTGCCCAAAGCGTCAACGTATTCCGAGCAAACGGAAACTGTAACTTGGTTGCTTTTACAGTCCTCTTTGGCTACCGCAGTGAAGTAGTCCAGGTCATCAGGAAGCCCGTGTACGCGTTTGCACGATGAAAATGACAACAGAAGGCTTGACAACACTAAAATCAAACATAAAATCTTTTTCATAACATTTTCTGTCCTTTCTGATATGTCGTTTTTTATATTCGTTACTTCAAAATACTTCCGCCCCATTCGACGACGGTGAAGCCATCGCGGATAAAGGTGTCAAAGGTCTGAGGCTTGATTTCTATGTAATTATCGAGCGGTCTTGCTACCATATAAACGCGGAGCAGACTGTCGGGTTCGGGGTTTATGATCAGATCGGCAACGTCGGTGTAAGCATTGCTTTGGAAGGATATCAGATTATACTCGTTTTCTTGAAGCTGAGGAAGCCAATAGATTATAAACTCGTTCGCTTCTCTCGGAGTGAGTCCGATCTCGATCAGAATTTCGTCAAGGAAATCTGCAACGTCCTCGCCCTTTACGCAAAAGCCCTTCGAAAAGTCGGGAGCCATATCGGAGATACCCTCCCAATAGAGGCAGTAATACTCCTTGCCGTCGGGAAAAATGAGCGTTCCGTCAGGACGTGCGGTAAAGTTTTGCCAACCGTTCTCGCCGTGCTCGGGATACGTGCAGGTAAGCCTTCCGTCAAGCTCTACCTTGACCGAGCAGAGGGTTTCTTCTTCGGGGTAGAGGTAGATGACGGGTTTCCAGCACTGCATTTCCTTTGCGAGGTCGATTTCTTTGGCGTATACGGTGAAATACGATTTTCCTTCGATACGGTCGATCGTTATGAAAATCTCGTCGCCGTCACAAATTTCCATTTCGTCAAGACCGTCCATTTTGACAGTTGCGGTTTCTCCGAGAAATTCGTGATAGTGTTCATCCACCCTTACCTTTAAGGTATCTTTTTTACTGACTCCGTCGGCGCAAGCGGTGAAGCCTGATACCTCGATTTCGTTAGCAGGCGGAAGATCGTATTCTTCTTCGGACTCGTTTTCCGAGTCTTTTCCGTTTTTGCAAGAGGCAAAACAACATAGACACGTTGTTATCACTAAAATCAGGCATAAAAGTTTTTTCATAATGTTTTACGTCCTTTCAAAATACATTTGACTTTCGCCTTCATACATACAGACAACAAATTTTTAGAAATATTACCGATATTTTCAAAAAAGTTAAAATATCTTATATAATAATTATATACAACCTTTGTCCTGTTGTCAAGCGGATTGCAAAAAACTCCGATAAACTCGGGGAAATTTCAAAAATCGGGGTAAAATGCAAAAAAACACTTGACAAACGCTTTGTGGTGTGATAAAATAATAAAGTCGCGGGGGCGTAGCTCAGCTGGTTAGAGCGCATGCTTGACATGCATGAGGTCACAGATTCGAATTCTGTCGTCCCCATATAAAAAATCACTTGCATTTTGCAAGTGATTTTTTTTGTTTTTAATAAAATGTTGCAACGCTTTCCTCTGGCTTTTCCGCGTGGACTGCTGAGTAGGCCTCGAATATCGGTCCTACGCCGTTATAAAGCGTATGACGCTCGGTCTTTATTTGTCCTTCGACTATCGCCCAGTCGTAGGTCTTGAAATCGTAGGACTTTTTGCATTTGCATATCATCGGGCAGTACTGAATATCGTCTGCACAACAGGTCATAATGTGGCGTCCGATAAGCATCTCTCCTGCACCGAGCTCCTCGTTTTTCACCGTCATTACCTTGACTCTGAGAGTCTTGTTCTCGTAGTTCTGCGGATTTTCGGTAAGATCGCGGAAGAAGATAGCGTAGTCCTTGTCCTCGATCTCGATGAGCTCTGCATCTATATCGTAGGGCAGGGGATCCTCGATCTCGTCGCGCATTATCTCACCTGTGACCTTTTCGTAAAGTATCATCGCCTGACGGTTAGAGGCGCGTACGATCTTGTGGAAAAGCTCAACGTCGCTCTCATTTGTTATTCGATTGAAAACGATAAGATCTGTATCGCGGAGCTTATCGACCGTAAGATTTCTCATATTACTGTTATACATAGAGAAGGTGGTCGCGTCAATGAAGAGCACCTGCTGAGCTATTATCCAGTTTCGCGGAAGAGTAGCGTAAAGCTCTTCCATAATATGCATACCGTTGTATTCTATAATTATCTTGTCCGCCTTCGTTCTGTTTACCATGTCGGCAAAGGTGAGAGAGGAATACTCGCAGTCGGTGTCAAGCACCTCGCGGTACACGTTTTCGCAAGCGAATTCGGTGGGATCAAGCTCAATCTCGCCCTCTTCAAAGGAAATTACGAGAATATTTGAATTTTCGCAGAATTTCGGATCTGCAAGAGTTTGTTGGACGAAGGTGGTTTTGCCCGAATCAAGATATCCGGTTATGAGATAAACGGGAATTTCTTTCATTATTTATATTCCTTTCATCTGAAAAGCACTTCGATTGCCTCGGTGTTTATCTTCGATCCGATAACACAAATACGTCCGCAGGGAGCACTCGCGCCCGTTCTGATGTCGGGATCCTCGGGAGTGAAATCGAAATAGTACCAACAGCCCTCTCCTGCAACGTAACCCTTTGCGCGGAGAATGTATCCGTATTTATCAATATTATCGAGCTCGGAAAGGATATTTTCAAGCTCACTGCGCGTGTATTTCTTTGCGGTTTCCTTGCCCCAGCTTGTAAACACCTCGTCGGCGTGATGATGACCGTGATTGTGATGGTGTCCGTGACAAGTGCACTCGCACTCCCCATCGTGGTCGTGGTGGTGATGATGGCACTCGCATTCCTCGTCGTGGTCGTGGTGGTGGTGATGACACTCACACTCCTCATCGTGGTCGTGGTGATGATGATGACACTCGCACTCCTCGTCGTGGTCGTGGTGGTGATGATGACACTCGCACTCCTCGTCATGATCGTGGTGATGATGATGCTCACCGCAAACAGGGCAACGCGCCTCGTCTTCGAGTGCTTTCAGCTCGTCCTCAAGGGTGGGAGCGGAGCGCTCAATTGTAGCGAGAAGCTCCTTGCCGTCAAGCTCGTTCCAGTCGGTAGTGACTATGAAGGCGTCCTCGTTGTGCTCCCTGATAAGCTTTACCGCCTCTGCTATTTTTTCGTCCGAAAGTCCGGCAGTATGGCTTAAAACTATCGTCTGAGCGTGCTCTATCTGATTGTTGAAGAATTCACCGAAATTCTTCATATATACCTTGCATTTTTTCGCATCAATGACGGCGACTGCACCGTTTAGCGAAAGACGGTCCTCGCCCGCGTCCTCGACTGCGCGGATAACGTCCGAGAGCTTGCCGACTCCCGACGGCTCGATGAGTATTCTGTCGGGGCAGTAGTCGTCAAGAACCTTGGTGAGTGCCTTTCCGAAATCTCCGACGAGCGAGCAACAGATGCAACCGGAATTCATCTCGGTCACGTTGACTCCCGCTTCGTTGAGAAATCCTGAGTCGATGCCGATCTCGCCAAATTCGTTTTCAATAATAACGAGCTTTTCACCCTCGTAAGCCTCGCCTACTAGCTTTTTGATGAGAGTGGTCTTTCCCGCGCCGAGAAAGCCTGAAAAAATGTCGGCCTTAGTCATAATAAAATCTCCTTTTACAGATGCTTTGATAAAAGAAAAGCGGGCGTCACTGTCGGACGCCCGCAACTTATGCGAGAAACGGGACTTGAACCCGTACGGAGTAATCCACACGCCCCTCAAACGTGCGCGTCTGCCAATTCCGCCACTCTCGCAGATGTGTCACCGTATCGGCGACATTCACTATTATACACATATTTTTTCGTTTGTCAAGAGGTTTTTCGAAATTTTTTAAAAATATTTTTTATACCGTTATATCTGCGCGAGTAAAGCGTTTGCCGTTGCAAGATATACAAGCAGGGAAACGGCATCGACGATAGTTGTGATGAACGGACTTGCCATTACCGCGGGGTCAAGTTTAAGCTTTGATGCAATTATGGGAAGGGATGCGCCGATGAGCTTTGCGGCAATTACGGTGAATGCAAGAGTGATAGAAACTATTGCGGCAACCGTGACCGTAACTCCGTCACTTTTCACAAGAACTATGTCCCAAAGCAGTATCTTTGCAAAATTTGCGATAGCAAGAGTTATAGCGCAAAGAACGGATATTCTGAGTTCCTTCCATACAACTCGGAACATATCCGCAAAGGCGATCTCTCCGTGAGAGATGGCACGCGTTACACTGACCGATGCCTGAGAGCCAGAGTTTCCTCCCGTACCCATGATCATCGGAATAAACGCGGTGAGTGCAGGGAGCACCGCGAGAGAGCTTTCAAAAGAAAGTATTATCGCACCTGTGAGCGTTGCCGAGATCATAAGCAGAAGAAGCCACGGGATACGCGAGAGCCAGATCTTTATAACGCTCTGCTTTAAATAAGGCGTGTCGCTCGGCGTGATAGCCGCCATGATCTGGAAGTCCTCTTCGCTTTCCTCACTGATTATGTCCATGGCGTCGTCGAAGGTGACTATTCCGACAAGACGGTCCTCATTGTCTGTGACGGGAAGGGCGATAAGTCCGTACTCACGGAGCTTTTCGGTTACCTCCTCCTTGTCGTCGCCGGTGTTTACCTTGATAACGCCCGTGGTCATTATGTCGCCGATGGTGCCTGCCTTTGAAAGAAGAATTTCGCGAACCGAAACGACACCTATAAGACGTCTGTCCTTCTCGGTTACGTAGCAGGTGTAGATGGTTTCCTTGTCAAAGCCGGTCGCTCTTATCTTATCGAGTGCTTCACTGAGCGTCATTTCTGCTTTGAGCTCGACAAGCTCGACGGTCATAATGCTTCCTGCGCTATCCTCTGGATAACTGAGAAGCTCGTTTATCTTCTTTCTCGTTTCACTGTCTGAGTTTGCAAGTATTCTTTTGACGACGTTTGCGGGCATTTCCTCGATAAGGTCAACCGTATCGTCGAGATAAAGCTCGTCAAGGATCGATCTCAGCTCGGCGTCGTTGAAGCTTTTAAGAAGCTCGAACTGCATTTCGGAGTCCATCTCGACAAATGCTTCTGCGGCGAGTGATTTGCCCATAAGACGGAACAGAAGAAGTCGCTTGTCGGGCTCTACGGCGCAAAGTACCTCTGCGGCATCGGTAGGGTGGATTTCGCAGATAATGTTTTTGATTTTCGAATAGTTTTTATTCTCGATAAGCAGGGCTATCTCGTTTGTAAGTTCTTCGCGCATATCGCCGATCTCCTTGCATTTTTCAGTTAATATAATTATATCACGCAATTTTGTTTTTTGTGTGAACAAAGACGGCTTTTGATAAAAAAATGCAAATTTTCGGAGTATAAAACTAATTTTTGCTTTGATTATATCGACAAAATGTATAAAAGGCAGAAAAAAAGAGCGCTTTTTTTATTTTTTTGTCTGAAAATAAGATAAAAACCCAGATACTCCTTGACATTTTGGCCCTACATACATATAATATATACGGATAATAATTTATACATTGTGTAAAAAACAAGGAGAGAATAACTGTGCAAAATGAATATATAAAGACGGTGAAATTCGGCGGAAGCTCGCTCGCCGACGCCAGTCAGTTTAAAAAGGTAGCAAATATCGTTCTCGCGGATAAAACGAGAAGATACGTTGTTCCGTCGGCTCCCGGCAGACGCTTCGATGGCGACGAAAAGGTTACCGATATGCTTTACGCCTGCCACGCGCTCGCGGCCAAGGGACAGAAGATAGATCCCGTATTCGGCAAGATACGCGACAGATACAACTCGATAATCGCGGGACTTGGACTTGCTCTTTCGCTTGACTCTGAGTTCGATACGATATACGATAATATTATGGGCGGAGCGGGCGACAGTTATGCCGCAAGCCGTGGAGAATATCTGAACGGTATCATTCTCGCCGCTTACCTCGGTTTTGATTTCATTGACGCCGCAAAGTGCATATTCTTTACCGAGAACAAGCAGCTTGACAGTGAAAAGACGAATACCTCTCTTGCAAGGGAGCTTTCTCTCCACGATTACGCGGTAATTCCCGGATTTTACGGTTCTATGCCCGACGGAAGCGTTATCACCTTCTCGCGCGGCGGAAGCGATATTACAGGTTCGGTCGTAGCCCGTGCGGCAAATGCCGACCTCTACGAGAACTGGACCGACGTTTCGGGATTTCTTATGGCAGATCCCAGAATAGTAAAGGATCCTCAGACTATTGACGTTATCACCTATCACGAGCTCCGAGAGCTTGCATATATGGGTGCTACCGTTCTTCACGAGGAGGCAATATTCCCGGTAAGACTCAGCGGAATTCCGATCAATATAAGAAACACCAACCGTCCAGATGACGCCGGAACGATGATAGTCGCTAAGGCAGATAACCGAAATACAAAGAACGTCATTACCGGTATTGCCGGAAGAAAGGGATTTTCGGTAATCTCGCTCGAAAAGGATATGATGAACTCGGAGATCGGATTCGGAAGAAGACTTCTTAACGTTCTCGAAAATCACTCGGTTCCTTTTGAGCATCTTCCCAGTGGAATAGACACTATGAGCGCTATTGTTTCGACACACGAGATTGAGAGCTGCCGTTCGGATATTATGCACGAGATATGTGTCGCATGTAATCCCGACACCATCTATATTGAGGACGGACTTGCGCTTATCGCAGTCGTAGGACGCGGAATGGTACAGTCGCCCGGTACTGCGGCTCGCCTGTTCTCGGCAGTTGCGGCGGCAGGCATCAATATCAGAATGATAGATCAGGGATCAAGTGAGTTCAACATCATTCTTAGTGTTGAGGAGCACGATTTCGAAGCCGCTCTCAGAGCGATCTACGAAGAATTCGTTAAGTAATGACAGATCTGTGGAGCTATCTCGTATCCGCCAAAAAGCCGATAGTTATGTACGGAATGGGCAACGGTGCGGATAAGATCATAGCAGTCCTTGAAAAATACGGTCTTGAGGTTTGCGATTTCTTCGCCTCGGACGGCTTTGTCAGAGGACAGCTCTTTCACTCTAAAAAGGTTCTTTCCTTCTCGCAGATAAAGGAAAAATACGAGGATTTCATAATTCTCGTTTCCTTTGGAAGCCCGAGAAGAGAAGTGCTTGATACAGTATATGAAATGTCCGGCGCTTACGAGCTGTATTCGCCGGACGTTCCTCTTGCAGGAGATAATCTTTTCGATATTGAGTTTTACAAGCGCTCGAAAGAAAAGATAGATCGCGCACGAGAGCTTTTTGCCGATGAAGGATCAAAAGAGATATTTGATAATATCATTTCGTACAAGCTTAGCGGAAAAACAGATTATCTGAGAAAAGCACTCGGCGATCCTAGCGAAAGACTTTTGTCGTTTGATAATTATAAGATCACCGTTGACGCAGGCGCGTATAACGGAGATACCGCGAGGGAAATTCTCGAAAATTGTCCGAATATTGAAAAGATAATCTGCCTTGAGCCCGATATTAAAAACTTTAAAAAGCTCGAAAAATTTTCCGAGGAAAACCGAAAGATCGTTGCTGTAAATGCGGGAGCGTGGGACTGCGAGGAGAAGGTATCCTTCGGTAGCGCGGGAAATCGGAACTCAAACGCTTTTTCGGGCGGAAAAGAGATCCTTGCCGATATGGTGAGGGTGGATACCGTGTCGGACGGATATAAGATAGACTATATCAAATACGACGTTGAGGGCGCGGAGATGAAGGCGCTTCTCGGAAGCCGTAAAACCATCGAAAAGGATAGCCCCGAGCTTCTTATTTCGCTCTATCACAGAAGCGAGGATATATTCGAAATACCGCTTTATATAAGCGAGAACTATCCGCAGTATGATCTGTATCTCAGGCGAAGCGAGTGTATTCCTGCCTGGGAAATAAATCTTATTGCACTCAAAAAATAACAAAAGGAGAAAAGCGTGATGATAGCACTTAACTGTGACAAAATATCGCTTGCTTTCGGAGTAAAGCAGGTGCTTGAAAATATATCGTTTTCGGCGCAGAGCGGCGATAAAATCGGTATAGTCGGCGTAAACGGTGCAGGAAAATCCACGCTTTTTTCTGTAATCACGGGAGATCTTGCTCCCGATAGCGGAAACGTTTATATCGCAAAGGGCTGCTCGCTCGGTTATCTTGCACAGAATGCGATCGTAGATAGCGACAGAACGCTTTTTGAAGAGATGCTCGAAGCAAAAAGCGAAATGGTAGCTCTTGAAGAAAAGCTCGCTCTGCTTCGCGAAAGAGCGGAGCGCGGCGACGAGGACGCGTCGGTGGAGTTTTCTCTTTTGCACGAAAAATTCATAGCAGACGGCGGACTCGAATATAAGGGACGTTGCCGCGGAATACTTGCAAGCCTCGGATTTAACGACGAGATGCAAAAAATGTCGGTAAACTCGCTTAGCGGCGGTCAGAAAACGAGAGTTGCTCTTGCAAGACTGCTCGTGCGGGAGCCTGACATAATCCTGCTTGACGAGCCGACCAACCATCTTGACGTAGAAAGCATCGCGTGGCTTGAAAAATTCATTCTCGGAAGTAAAAAGACCTTCCTTATAATCTCGCACGACAGATATTTTCTCTGCTCGGACACAAGCCATACCCTTGAAATAGAGCACACAAGGGCGAAGCTTTACAGGGGAAATTACGATAAATACCTTGAAACCAAGAAAAAGGACAGGGAAGTCCTCGAGCATCAGTATAAGAGTCAACAAAAAGAGATCGCGCGTATCGAGGCGTACATCGAGCAGCAGAGAAGATGGAACAGAGAGAAGAATATAATAGCGGCGGAAAGCCGTCAGAAGCAGCTTGATAAGATGGTGAAGATTGAGGCTCCGAGTGCCGCTCCCGGAAAGATACGAATGAAATTCGAGCAGTCCGAGGAGAGCGGCGACGACGTTCTTTCGGTCAAAAGATTGAGTAAATCCTACCCCGGAAAGGAGCTCTTCAAGGATCTTTCCTTCGAGGTCAAAAAAAGAGATCGACTGTTTATAATAGGCACTAACGGTTGCGGAAAATCCACTCTTATCAAAACCCTTAACTATAAAGAAAGCGCCGATGCGGGGCGCTTCGACTTCGGATATAACGTAAAGATCGGATATTACGATCAGGAAAATCAAAATCTTTCACCCGACTCGACCGTCCTTGACGAGCTTTGGAATTGCTACGGCGATCTCACACAGACCGAGGTGAGAAGCGCGCTCGCTCTTTTTATGTTCAGAGCGGACGATATATTCAAAGAGGTTAAGGTGCTTAGCGGCGGAGAAAAGGCTCGCCTGACCTTTGCGAAAATGATGCTCTCAAAGACGAACACGCTCTTCCTTGACGAGCCGACTAACCACCTCGATATTATGTCAAGAGAGGTACTCGAAGAGGCACTCGAACAGTTCCCAGGAACGATAGTTGCGGTTTCGCACGACAGATATTTCATAAAGAAGCTCGCTACCCGAATTCTTTCGTTTGAGAAAAACGGGGTTCTTGATTTCGACGGTAGCTACGAGGACTATCTGAGATATAAAGAAAAGATCGCAGATGTCGAGGAAAATACCGTGGAAGCAAAGATGGAAGAAAGCATCTCGGACTCGAAAAAGAAATATCTTTCGGACAAGAAAAACGCGTCAGAAAAGAGAAAGCGCGAGAGAAGAATGGCTTTTCTTGCAAACGAGATAGAAAAGACCGATAAGCGCCTTGCTGAGATCGAAGCGGAGTCCTCGGGCGAAGCGGCGACCGACCACGTCCGACTGACAGAGCTTTATAATGAGTCACAGAGGCTCGAAGAATATATGCTGCTGTGTATGGAAGAGCTTGAAGAGCTCGAAAAGACAGAAAACGAATAAAATCGCAGAGGCAGACCTTGCCTCTGCGATTTTTGTGACCGCTTTTTGTGTGCGGTGTAAAAAAATTATTTATCTGTGATATTACTGTAAAATGTTTAGAAAATTTGTGCACATTGTTGACAAACACGGGTGTAATTGTTATAATATATTATCTAAATGTCATAATAGACACTAAAAATTATTTTCGGGAGGAAATAAAATGAAAAAAAGAATTTTAAGTGCTTTTCTTGCGTTGGTTTTCGTACTTATCGCCATGCCTCTTGTCGGTGTATCTGCCGATACTGCGACCGCGTTCAAGGAAATAGACAAAATCAACGCTACGCATACGTCGAACGGACTTACCTATTCGGGACTAACGGGTACTAAATGGTTCAAATGGAACGGAACTCTCGAAGAAGGTACCATGAGTGTTGATATTAGCAAATCTGCCTTGACAGTCACAAATGACGGCAAGTTTGAGGAGTTTGGTTTCCTTGTCGGCTCTTCGGGAAATGAAACCAAAGCGAAAGCAGGTCTTTTTGTCTTCGTTTCATATAGCGCGGGCAGAGGAGAACACAACATCAGGACGGGAGTTTATCACCAAAACAGCTGGATAGGCGGAACTGCTGACTATAAGAAGACTCAGGTAATAGTCGATAAATATTCAGGCTGGGCAACCGACAAAAACAATGATACGTTCAATTTGAAGATTGACTTCTACAAAACGGGTGAGTACAGAGTCTGGATAAACAACAATCTCATTCTGAGTGCGACCGTTCCTTCCGATATTATAGAACAGTACGATATGTTTGAGGGTGGAGAAATCGGGTTCAGAACCGGTAATAACTCAGGCAATTCGACTGCGCCTTACAGCGTTACGCTCTCTAATTTCGCGGCTTCTAAATGGATATCTCTTAACGGAACCAAAGACACCGTTACAAGTAACACGCTTACCTCTCCCGCGGCTACCTCGGAGAGATGGTTTAAGTATAATGAATCTCTCGCACAGGGCAAGATAGAGCTTACGCTCAACACCGCGCCGATTAGCGCAAAAGAGGACATCGGAGTCATCTTTGCAGCAGACGGATTTGTTCCGAATAAAACTATTCCTGCGGCACAGGGAAGCTGTTTGTTTGTGTTTTTCGCCGGCGGCAAAAACCTCAGACTCGGTGAGTGGAAGAACGGGACATGGACTTCCGGGGGGCTTAAAGAAAGCGCTATTCCTGACGATGTAGTGTCAGGCTTTTCGACCGCAGAAACAGTTAAACTGACTGTTGAGTTCAGAAAAACGAGTGATACTACCTGCAACATCGTTGCAAGTGTAAACGGAGTTTCGGTTCTTCACTATCAAAATGCCGCTTGGTACGGAGATGAGGTGGGATTACGTACAGGAAAAAAGGAAGTTAATGCGGTGATTTCCAATATGACACTGTCTGCTCCCGCGAATACCGGTTGGAGGTCTATCACCGGTAACAATAAGATCACGGACAACGGTTTCACTTCTTACGGCGTTGATGCCAAGGATCAAAAATATGCTCGTTGGCTTAAATGGAATCAGACTGCAAGCGAGGGAATTGTAAGCGCGGACATCGAAACCAACATATTTGACTATATTAATTCGGAAAATGCGTCTGATGCCGAAGAAGCGGGAGTTGTAGTTCTTGCTAATTTCGTAAATGACAGTCAGCTCCAAAGTAGCACTGACGGAGGCAGCGGATGGTTTATATTCTTCGCTCGTAATGCAGCAGGCAAGGACAGACTTCGCTTGGGCGGTTGGTATAACGGAGAATGGATATCCGGACTTGATAATTACAAAGGTTATATGAAGGATGTAGTTATAGAAAATGTCATGGGTGCTTCCCAATGGGCGTCGGCAAAGAATGCCGAGAGTGTAAATCTTACGGTAAGCTTTGATGAAGAAGGAAATCTCTCTGCCTCTATAAACGGAGTTGAAATGTTTAGCGTAGAAGACCTTCCCGTACACGGCGATGAGATCGGATTCCGCACGGGCGCAAAGGGAACTGATACGATAGTGTCTGACTTTGAAATCAAGAAAGCAGCCGCTCAAACAAGCGACAACACCGCTGTATGGGTATCGCTCGTAGCAGTCGTTACTCTTGCGGCTACCGCAGTGGTTGCTTGCAAGAAGAGAGTAAAGGCGTAAATCCAAAATGATAAAAGCACGGACTTGTCCGTGCTTTTTCTTTGTTTTTGTGTGGTATAAACGTTCTTCGAGTGGCATATTTTGTGATATGAAACGAAATACGGGAGGAATTTATATACCATGAAAAACAAGATTTTATCGGCACTGCTTTCGCTTTTTATGATACTTTCAGTGCTTTTCTCTAATACTGCCTCGGTCTTTGCATCAGACGGCATAATGCCCGATGACGGCGACGGAGAACAAACAGATGCGCCGATTGTCGATACCGAGGTTTCGCTTGATGCGAGGCTTGACCTCGATGCAAAGGCGGCAATTCTGATCGAAGCCAAAACAGGCACGGTACTTTATGAGCAAAATGCAGATGCCGCACTCTCGCCGGCGTCGGTAACCAAAATAATGACGCTTCTTCTCACTATGGAGGCGATGGAGTCGGGAGCATTCGATCTCGATACGGTAGTTACTGCAAGTGAGCATGCCGCATCTATCGGGGGTTCACAGATATATCTCGAAGCAGGTGAGCAGCTCACTGTTCGCGACATGATAAAGTCGGTGGTCGTTGCATCGGCAAACGATGTCGCGACCGCGCTTGCAGAGCTTGTGAGCGGAAGTGAGGAGCTTTTCGTTCAGAAAATGAACGAGAGAGCAAAAGAGCTCGGAATGACAAATACCAATTTCGAAAATCCGACAGGACTTGACGATAATACTACAAATCACGTCACGAGTGCGCGCGACATCGCGATCATGTCGAGAGAGCTTATGCGCCACGAGGTGATTTTCGAGTTCACGAAGATCTGGCAGGATACGATACGAAACGGCGCATTCACGCTCACAAATACCAATAGAATGATCCGCTATTACAGCGGTTGCACCGGACTTAAAACAGGATCGACCTCGAAGGCGGGCTACTGCATAAGCTCGACCGCCGAGCGCGACGGAATGGAGCTCGTTGCGGTGATTTTGGGCGCTTCAACGAGAGATAACCGCAATAAATCCTCAGCAAAGCTTCTTGACTACGGATTTGCAAATTATGCCTACGTTTCCTTTGAAACCGAGATACTCGATCCGATAAAGGTGTCGTTCGGAACTACCGACTCTGCATCGGTAGGGTATAAGAGCTTCGGAACGGTCTGCGCCAAGAGCGAGGCAAAGAATGCCGAGCGCATCGTCGAGCTACCCGAAAAGCTCGAAGCACCGCTCAAAAAGGGCGACGTTATCGGTAAAGTTCGCTATGTGTCGGGTGAAAAAGAACTCGGCTCTGACGACATCTACGTTCTTGAGGACGTGGAAAGGATCACTATGCCGCAGATTTTCGGCAGAATTTTACGAAAATATTTCTTTATTTAATAAATTTAACAAAATATTCTTGAATATCTCCGAGTGATGTAGTATCATATACTTGTTATATCATTCGGAGGTATTTTATCTTATGGTACTTAAATTAAAAGACACCTATCTTTCGGGCGTAGTTACCGATGCAGACTATAAAAGCATAGAGGGCGATATAAAGCGCGCTCACGAAACTCTTTACTCTAAGAGCGGTGCGGGAAGCGACTTCCTTGGTTGGCAGGACCTTCCGGTAAACTACGATAAGGAAGAGTTTGCAAGAATTCAGACGGCGGCAAAGAAGATAGCCGGACTCTGCGATATTTTCGTAGTTATCGGTATCGGCGGCTCTTACCTCGGCGCAAGAGCGGCTATCGAGTTCTGCAAGGGTGCAAACTATAATAATCTCAAAAAGGACACGCCTGACATTTACTTTACGGGTAACGATATTTCGGCGTCCAATATGTCCGAGCTTCTCGAGATCTGCGAAGGCCGCGACGTCTGCGTAAACGTTATTTCCAAGTCGGGAACGACGACCGAGCCGGCTATCGCTTTCCGTATTTTCCGCGAGCTTCTCGAAAAGAAATACGGCAAGGAAGGCGCAAGAGAGAGAATTTTCGTTACTACCGATAAATGTCGCGGTAAGCTCAAAGAGCTTTCAAATGATGAGGGCTACGAAACCTTCGTAGTACCCGATGATGTCGGCGGAAGATATTCGGTCCTCACTCCCGTAGGACTTCTTCCTATCGCAGTTGCAGGCATTGACATTCAGGCTATGATGAACGGTGCCGCCGACGCGAGAAAGGCGTACTCGGAGTGCGATATAAACAAAAATGACTGTTATAAGTATGCGGCGATCCGCAATATACTCTACAGAAAGGGCAAGAGCGTTGAGTTCTTCGTTTCTTACGAAAGCTCGCTCATTATGACCGCAGAATGGTGGAAGCAGCTCTACGGCGAGAGCGAGGGTAAAGAGGGCAAGGGTATCCTCCCCGCATCTGTTGCCTTCACGACAGACCTTCACTCTATGGGACAGTTCATTCAGGAGGGAAGCAGAATAATGTTCGAAACGGTCATCGACCTTGTAAACTCGAACCGTTCTGTTGAAATTCCTTACGACGAGGCAAACTCGGACGGGCTTAACTTCCTTGCAGGCAAGGATATGCACGACGTCTGCCGTACCGCGTTCAAGGCTACCGCTATCGCTCATACCGACGGAAATACTCCGAATATAATTTTAGAGCTCGAGCGCCGCGGTGCTTATGAGTTCGGACATCTCGTATACTTCTTCGAGCTCGGTTGTGCTATTTCGGGCTATACTCTCGGCATAAATCCCTTCGATCAGCCGGGTGTTGAGGAGTATAAGAAGAATATGTTTGCGCTTCTCGGTAAGCCGGGTGCAGAAAACGAGGCACGCCGCCGCGAGCTTGAAGCAAAACTCTAAAATATTTTTTCAGATTGCACAAAACGATTATTGACATATTTGCAATATTATGGTAAAATAATACTTAGAAGGGGTAAACCCTTTACAATAAACCAAATTCTTTCATATCAGGAGGACAAAACATGATTAAACTTGTTGTAGGTCTCAAAGGCTCCGGAAAAACCAAGACCCTTATTGAGCGCGCAAATGCAGCTGCGGAGGAAACCAAGGGCAGCGTCGTTTGCATTGAAAAGGGCGATAAACTTATCCACGAAATCAAATATCAGGTACGTCTTGTTGACACCGATGAATATAACGTAACGACGGCAGCTTCGCTGTACGGCTTTATCGCAGGAATGTTCGCAAGTAACCACGACATCACTTCTGTTTTTGTTGACTCCGCTCTCAAAATCTGCGGCAACGATATGGCTACCTTCGAGCAGTTCGTTATCGAACTTGACAAGCTCGCAGAGAAGAGCTCCTTCGAGGTATTTATGACCTCTTCCTGCACCGTAGAAAGCCTTCCCGAATCGCTTAAAAAGTATCTCTGAGGCTTAAAGGCGCAAAACTCTACCCCTAAGTAAGGATTTTTATATGAATAGTAAAATCAAAGTGGCAGTCTATGGCTACGGCAATATCGGCCGTGGCGTAGAGGCGGCAATTTCCAAATGCCCCGATATGGAGCTCGTAGCAATATTCACCCGCAGAGATCCGTCGAGCGTGAAGGCACACGGAGCAAACGTTCCCGTCTTTCGCGCACAGGATATTCTTTCCTTCAAGGATAGAATAGACGTTGTGATCCTTTGCGGAGGAAGTGCGACCGATCTCCCTGTTCAGACTCCCGATCTCGCAAGAGATTTCTGTGTAGTCGATAGCTTCGACACTCACGCGAGAATTCCCGAGCATTTTTCAAATGTTGACAAGGCGGCTAAAAAAGGCCGTCAAACGGCGATAATCTCCTCGGGCTGGGATCCCGGACTCTTCTCGCTTATGCGACTTTACGCCGAAGCAACGCTCCCTTGCGGAGAAAGCTATACCTTCTGGGGAAGGGGCGTAAGTCAGGGACATTCTGACGCGATACGCAGAGTTGACGGAGTTATAGATGCCCGTCAGTACACCGTGCCGATCCCTGCCGCACTTGACGCGGTAAGAGCGGGAGAGGCACCCGAGCTTTCCACACGAGAAAAGCACGAAAGAGTCTGCTACGTCGTGGCACAGGAGGGCGCTGACCTTGCGCGTATTGAGCGCGAGATAAAGGAAATGCCCAACTATTTCGAGCCCTATAATACTACCGTTCACTTTATAAGTGAAGAGGAGCTCAGAAGAGATCACTCAAAGCTTCCTCACGGCGGTTCTGTTATAAGAAGCGGAAAGAGCGGATTTGAAAACGAGAACGGTCACGTCGTCGAATTTTCCTTGAAGCTTGATTCCAATCCCGAATTCACATCGGGGATGCTCGTGGCGTCCGCAAGAGCGGTCTGCCGTATGCGTGAAGAGGAAATGTACGGTTGCAAGACTCTTTTCGACGTTCCTCCGGCGTATTTCCACCCGATGACACCCGACGAGCTCAGGGCGAAGTTGCTTTGATAAACAAAAAATGAAAAAGAGTCTGCTTCGGCAGACTCTTTGTGTTTTGAAATTAAGACAAAAATCCGCGAGTTTATCGCGGATTTTTTCATCTTCTTTTGAGTGGTGGAAGCTGTGCAAGTATAACGGCTATAAACATTATAACAGAGCCTAACATCTCTCTTGTCGTCGGTACCTGCCCAAGTATAACGAGCGCGGAAAGCACGGCGAAAACCGACTCACAGCTCATAAGCAGTGAGGCGAGCGTTGGATGAAGGTTTTTCTGCGCGACTATCTGTAAGGTAAAGGCAACTCCGCTCGACATAGCTCCCGTGTAAAGCAGGCTCTTCCACGCGGGAAGGATCATCGACGGATCGGGCTTTTCAAATAGTATTGCAGGAATTACCGTCATGAGCGCACAGAAGAGAAATTGCAGGCAGGAGAGCAGAACTCCGTTTGTTTCCTTTACGAAATAGTCTGCGGCAAGTATCTGTGCGGCAAAGCCAAACGCGCAGACGATGAGCAAAATATCGCCCGTGGCGACGGTAAATCCTTCGCCGACTGACAGAAGATATAGCGCGACTACCGCAAGTCCGACCGATACCCAGAGCTTCGGTGTGACCTTTTGTCTGAAAAACAGTCCGAAGATGGGAACGATAAGAATATACATAGTGGTTATAAATCCGGCTTTTCCGACGTTTCCACCGCTTTCGGTGAGATGAAGTATTCCATACTGCTGAGTCACCATACCGATAAGAAGGAAAACTCCGCATACCGAGCCTCCGATAAGCGCACGCTTTATTTTATGTGCGCTTTGAGGAATGACCTGCGCTCCCTGAGCGTTGTTTTTTTGAATCCTCTGCATAACGAGAAGAACGGGTATGAGTGCTAAAAATCCGATAAATGAGCGTATAGAAACGAAAGAAAGCGGTCCTATGTGCTCCATACCGAGGCTTTGTGCAATAAACGCGCTTCCCCATATAAACGCGGCAAGCAACAGAAGCAGGGAAGACGTGATCTTTTTTGAATTCATTTTTATTTTGTCATTTTGTCAGAAAACCTTTTTGAAAAAAGGTTTTCTAATTGATTTGCTTGTAAATCAATTTCACCTTCTCCAAAAACTTTTCCGACACCTTTCCAAAAACTTTACTAAAAAGGTATTATATATTAAGTTTTTCCATAAAACCCCGAGGTATTCAGAGCTTTTTGGTAGCAAACAGAGAAAGGTCTTTGCAGACCTTTCTTTATCTTTATATGCAATTTTTAATAATTGTTTCTCATCTTCTTTCGAAGTGCAAAGAAAATGCCGAAGGAGATAAGCAGTACAACTATAAGGGCACACATAACGTATATCGTCGGACTTACGTCTATATCGGATTTGAGATCCTCCCAAAGCGTATTTATAAGCGCAAGCTTCTCGTTTGTGAGATTGACGTATGCGGTGGCATTTACGTTTTCCGTGCCGTACATCTTCTCGTATCCGTCGTCCTTGATTTCGCCCATATACTCGATATAGTCCTCGTTTTCACGAACGAGTCGGTTGGGAGATGCATAGTAGGTGTACTCGGCGTTTGCGATTGCAGGCTCCTCTGCGAGCATAAAGTTGATGTATCTTTCGGCAATAAGCTTGTTTTCACTGCTCTTCGGGATACACATAGCGTCAACGTAGAGGTTTGTGCCCTCGCTCGGATAGTAGAATTCGAGATCGCTGTTCTCCTCGTACATAGCAAGGAAATCTCCTGCATAATACGCCGCGATAGCCGCAGATCCGCCCTCCATCTTGTTGAAGATCTCGTCCATAACGTAGCCCTGAACGATGTTCTTTTGCTCTTTGAGCTTGTCAAGCGCGCGCTGCCACTGAGTTACATCGTCTGTGTTTACGTCAATTCCGAGGTAATACTGAGCAGTACCGAGTGCATCGCGTGAGTTGTTGAATTGCAGTATGTTTCCACTGTAATCCTTGTCCCACATAAGCGACCACGAGCCAATATCCGGATCGTCGGGATCGACCATTGTCGTATTGTAGATAATACCTATCATTCCGTAAAAATAGGGAACAGAGTAGATATTGCCCTTGTCATAGTAGTCGTATTTTGCATTTTCGCCGTAAAATTCGGGAACGATGTTCTCTATATTAGGAATGTTAGAGTAATCGAGCTTTGCGAGCATGTCCTCTGCAATAAGACGCTCGATCATATAGTCCGAGGGTACGATAACGTCGTAGTTTACCGCTCCGCTCGAAAGCTTTGCATACATATCCTCGTTTGAGGAATAGGTCGAGTAGGTTACCTCGACTTTTTCGCCGTAGGTTTCAAAATACCACTTCTCAAATTCCTCGTTGACGTCGAGCGAGCCCTCGGAGCCGTCCGAGATATATTCGCCCCAGTTGTAAACGTAGAGCGTTTTGACCTTGCCGTCCTTTTTCTCGTCCGAGCAGGACAGAAGAGAGGTCGACAGAGAGATCGTCAGCACCGCCAAAAGAAGGGCAGAGAGTATGCGTTTTAAAGTAGATCTCATTTCGCACCTCCCGAGTTCTTTTTTCTCTTCACGTCGGTCACGCGCTTATCGGACATAGATCCTGCGAAATTGACTATAAGCAGTATCGCGAGAATTATCGCAACGATAAGAGCGCAGAGCGCGTACATACTGAATTTTACGTTGTGGACGGTCTGGTTGTAAACGTAAAGTGGGAGCGTCTGGAAATTTGGAGAGCTTACGAAATGGCTGATTACGAAATCGTCAAGCGACATCGTAAAGGCGAGCATAAGTCCGGAGATTATTCCGGGAATTATCTCGGGAAGCTCTACCGAGAAGAAGGCGCGTGCGGGCGTACAACCGAGATCCTGCGCCGCCTCCGAGAGAGATTTGTCAAGCTGACTGAATCTCGGGGTGACCGAAAGCAGGACGTAAGGCAGGTTGAAGGTGGTGTGTGCCACGAGCATCGTGCCAAATCCCATAAAGTTGTTTGTCTTTATTATCGTCGCTACCGCAACGAAAAGAAGCATCATTGAAACGCCGGTGACAATATCCGGATTCATCATCGGGATATTCGTTACCGATTTTACCGCACCCTTCACGAGTCTGCTCCTTGTGTGGTGCAGTCCGAGAGCGGCAAACGTGCCGATAACGGTTGCAATAAGCGAAGAAAGAACCGCGAGGATAAGCGAGTTTTTAAGCGCGGTGAGAGCTTCCTCGTCGTTGAAGAGCTCCTTGTACCATGCAAACGAAAATCCGGTAAATTCCGAAAGACTTCCGCCGTCGTTGAACGAAAATATGATGAGAACGGCGATAGGAGCGTAGAGCAGGGCAAAAACGAGGAAAATGTATCCGCCAGACAGGAATTTCTTCATATCACGATACCTCCTTCGTCGTCCGAGAACTTATTCATTATCCATACGGAAATGAGAATAAGGATCATCATAACGAGAGATATTGCCGCGCCCACGTTGTAGGTGCTCGTGTTCTTGAAAAGACGCTCGATGGTATCACCGATAAGGTCGATCTTGCCCGCACCCAGCTTCTGCGAGATGTAGAAGGTACTGATAGAGGGCACGAAAACCATCGTAATTCCCGAAAT
Organism: Eubacteriales bacterium; assembly: GCA_045657105.1. Taxonomy (GTDB): domain Bacteria; phylum Bacillota; class Clostridia; order Oscillospirales; family CAG-272; genus SIG672. Next base: position 5,830 of record JAZOSN010000060.1, on the reverse strand, counting down.
AACGCCTGATACGGTGAGAGGCATAATAACCTTTGTCATCGTCTGTATCGGATTGCAACCGAGATCTGCCGCTGCCTCGATATATCTCTTGTCGAGCTTGGTCATAGCGGTAAAGATCGGAAGCACCATGTAGGGCAGGAAATCGTATACCATACCGAGTATAACTCCGAAATCCGATCCGACGATATAAAGCTTGTCGAGTCCAAGACCCTCAAGAAAAGAGTTGAGCAGTCCGCCGTTGTCAAGCAGTGCCATCAGCGCGTAGGTTCTTATAAGCAGGTTGCACCACATAGGGAGCATGATGAGGACCATAAGGATCTTTTGGGTCTTGGGTTTTGCTTTTGCCATAAAATACGCGAGAGGATAGCCAATGATAAGGCAGACCACCGTCGCGATAAGCGCAAACGCGATCGAAAGAATGAACACGTTTGAATACTGTGAAAGCGATGTTATGTTCGAAAACGAGAAATTGCCGCTTTCATCGGTAAATGCAAAATAAAGTACGAAGAGCATAGGCGCAACGATGAACATTATTGCCCATACGATATGAGGCGCCGCCGCTATCTTCTGAAACACGGACCTTCCTTTCATTCGGCGTCGTCCTCCTCGCCTGCACCCTCGGTGGGATCGGAGAGCATATCAAGCTCGTCTGAGAAAGAAGAATAGTCGCCGAACATATCCGAGAACTCGGACTTGTTCATTATGTGGATAGCGTCGGGCTCGATGTAAAGACCGATGTGCTCGCCCTCTGCAACGAAGTCAGTGGTCTGGATCATCCATTTGAATCCGTTTATGTCAACGATGATCTCCCAGTGTACGCCCTTGAAGGTGACAGATGTGACCGTGCCGTTAAGCATACCCTTGTCGGGCGTTACGACGTCAACGTCCTCGGGACGTACTACGACGTCGATCGGTTGATTTTTCTCGAAGCCCTTGTCAACACAGTCGAAGGTGTGACCTGAGAAATGCACCTTGTAGTCGGAAAGCATAACGCCGTCAACAATGTTACTTTCTCCGATAAAGTCGGCAACGAAAGCGTTTTCGGGCTCGTTGTATATGTCGGTAGGAGAGCCGATCTGTTGGATCTGTCCTTTTTCCATAACTACGACGGTGTCGGACATAGAGAGGGCTTCCTCCTGATCGTGGGTGACGTAGATAAATGTTATACCGGTCTTGCTCTGAATGTTTTTAAGCTCGTTCTGCATATCCTTGCGGAGCTTTAAGTCGAGCGCACCGAGCGGCTCGTCGAGAAGCAGGACGCGTGGCCTATTCACAAGTGCGCGCGCGATAGCAACTCTCTGTTGCTGACCGCCCGAGAGTGTGTTGACGCGACGTCTTTCAAAGCCCTTCAAGTTAACAAGCGCGAGCATTTCCTTTACGCTCTCGCGGATAACTTCTTCTTTTTCCTTTTTGAGGCGCAGACCGAAGGCTATGTTTTCAAAAACGTTCAAATGAGGGAAAAGGGCATACTTCTGGAACACCGTGTTTATATGCCTTTTGTGAGGCGGAAGATCGTTGATAAGCGCGCCGTCGAAATAGACGTTTCCGCTATCGGGAGTTTCGAATCCGCCGATAATTCTCAGAGTGGTCGTTTTTCCGCAACCCGAGGGGCCGAGCAGAGTCACGAACTCGTTGTCGTGAATTTCAAGACTCACTCCTGCGAGCACCTGCTCGCCGTCAAAGCTTTTCGTTAAATTTTCAAGCCTTATTACAACATTTGAATCCGGTACAAGATTTTCTTTCATTCTACCGCATAATACCTCCGTGGGTTTGATATTTAGATCCGATATTTTAATATCGCAAAATATAGCATATTATAACAGATATTTCGCCTAATTGCAACAGTTTTTTCAAAAAAATATTCGCCCTGACTCCACGCAAAACTCTTTTTTTGAAAAAGAAACGGAAAAGGGAACCTTTTGCTTAAAGTTCCCTTTGAAATTTAGGTTAATTTTCGCCTTGAAAACAGGGCTTATTTGCCTGCATCGAACTCAAATCTCACGTTTTCAACATTCTCGTCAAACGGACCGTTGTCAACTCCTATTGTGATCTCTTCAAAATCGCTCTCGCTTCCGCCGTAAATCACGGCCTCTACCGCACTGCATTCCGAAAATGCTCGCGTTCCGATGCTTGATACAGTCCTAGGAAGAGTGATAGAGCGTATGGACGAGCAGTTCTGGAAGCAGTAGGTTCCGATGTATATGAGTCCCTCGGGGAATACAACCTCTTCAAGCAAGGAGCAACCCGAAAAAGCGCCCTTGTCTATACTTTCTATCTCACTCGGAAGCACGATTTCTTTGAGCGAGGTGCAACCGTAGAAGCAGTACGCCTTTATCTCGGTGAGAGAGCGGGGCAGTGTCACACTTTCAAGCGAGCTGCAACCGTAAAATGCATTTTCGCCTATCTCGACGACGTAGTCCGAGATCTTCACGCTTTTTAACGTGTCAAAATCTTTGAAAGCATTTTCTTTTATCGACCTGACGAGTGTGTTCTCGAAAACGTCCGGAATAACTATGCTTCCTTCGCCCTCGTATTCTTCTTGTTTGAAGGAAAGTACGCCCTCGTCAGAAATAGCGAACCACGGTGAGCTTTTCTCGTCGGTGACGGTAAGCTCGTCGTAGGTCGTCGGATATATCTCGTCGAGAAGCTGTTGCTTTTTTATAAAGTCCTTTAAAAAGGTATTGTAGCAGATAAGGAAGATTAGAAAGACCGAAAGAACGGCTATTGCAACCGAGTATATTTTTATCTGTACCGAGTCGCTCTTTTTGCGCTTTTCCTCGCGCTCGGCGGACTCTTTTTCATCGCGGAGCCTCTTTTCCTCGGCTTCCTTTTCGGCAAGCTCGGAGGCAGTCTTTTTGTACTGCCGCGCAAGTGCGCTTGAATCTCTGTATCCGCTTATTGAGCGCAAAATCTCCGCGTTTTTCGAGTAGCTTTCGCTCGTGTTTTCGGGATTTGTCGCGCGTCGGTATATGTTTTCGAGAAAGTCCGAATCGTAAAGCGAGAGTATTTTTTTGCTCGCGGTAATAGATTCGGAAATTTCGGAAAGCTTCTTCTTTCTTTCGTCGTCTGCGAAAGCGAGAGCCTTGCAGAAATCCTCGTTTTCGGAAACGTCTGTTGATGATACGATCAGCTCTTCCTCAGAGGTCATTTCAAGCTCTGCGAGAAGCCGTCCGAGATACGCGTCGGATACGGTGGGATCCTCGCTTATTATCGCGGAAAACATCTGTTTTGCCTCTTCGAATCGGCTTTCTGAAAGAAGCGCCTGCGCCTCTGTTATTTTGCTTGCTTCGGGCATTTTACTTATCCTTTCGGTAAACGTTTTGCTTGAAATATTATACAACCTTTAAAAGAGGTTTGTCAAGCAGATTTTGTGAACGTTTTTTAATACCTGCTTTCAGGCGGAAAATACTCGCTGTACAAGCTTTTTAATAAAACGCCCTTGTGCAAGCTAAACAAAGGCGCAGAGTAAGATTTATATACCTTCACATATTGACATTTTTTACCGCGTGTGATATAATAAAATCACAGGTATAAAGAACACGTTTTCGGCTTCGTGCCGCTTAAAATATAATATATAAGTAATTTCAAGCACGTAAGCCGAACTCATAGGGGACTTATGTGCTTTTTGATTTTTAAGTTGAAATAACAAACACGCACAAGTCAACGGATAGAAGCGAGAGAATTACGTATGAAAATCAAAAACTTTTTCAGAAAAGCCGTTCCTATATCAGGAAAGATCATTGACGTTTCCTGCGGAATACTTATTAGTGCGATACTGCTTGCTGTGATCGCTGTATTGGCGATTTTTGCAATCGTTACATATTTTCAAGTTTATCGAACCGTTAAAATAGATTCCTCAGACTCTCCCGACGGTCAGTACACTCTGCTTTTTGATCAGGTCGGAGCAGATGTCAAAGAGGGCGATTCACACGGAGCGCGCTTTAAGTTGAAAAAAGGGAGTACGACGATCACCGAACACAAGGTCACTGTCTTTCAAACGGAGTTTACGCCCGACAGTTGGAGTGTGAAGTGGTATGATGACCGCGTCGAAATTTATATTTCTCCCGAAAATACGGTAGAAGATAACAGAAATCCTATAATACTTTACTTTGACGGCAGAAATTTTGAAGCAAGGCAGGTAGGCAACAGTGTTGCGTCTGACGGAAAATACCGAGTTCTTTTTGAGCAGATCGGCACTGACGTCACGGACGGCAGATCGTACGAAATTCGCATAAAGCTCGTTAAAGATACTCAAATAATAATAGACAGACATATTGTGGCGGTAAACAAGGAAGAGCTCTCGGCGGAATGTTGGAATGTAAAATGGTACGATAACCGCGTGGAAATTCACATATCTTCCGAAAGTGTTAATTATCCACTCATATCACTCTTTTTTAAATAATAAGGTTTTCACTAAACTGCCTCGGCATGGGAGGCACAAAGAAGAATTTCAGGAATAAAACACGGAGAATATTAGGAGGTAAATATGAAAAGATCAATTGCAGTTTTATTACTTTTTTCGCTCGTAATAGCTTTTTCAGGTTGCTTCTATTCAAACCACGATTACGAGCAGGACTATGATAAAGATTGGATCATAGGAAAAACAGCCGCGGAAATCACGGAAAGATACGGAACGTATGATGATTATGGTCCTTCTTATTCTTATTATACCGGCGAAATTTTAGGTTGGCAAGGAGTATATTATTTGAGCGACGACATAAGAGCTTTTGACGGTGAAAAATTATACGGAAAAGACCTTGAGATTCATTTTAATATTGATGATGGCGTCGCAACAACCATGCATGTAGAATATATTACTAAGGTGACGTAAACGCCACGGAGCCAAATTATAACAATATAGTTAAATATTTAAAGGACAACAAGGAAACAGAATAACCTACTTTTCCCCAGCCGCTTCGGCGGCTGGGGAAGCCCAAAACGGTGTCGGGATATGATCCTTCTTATTCTTATTATACCGGCGAAATTTTAGGTTGGCGAGGAATATATTATTTGAGCGACGATATAAGAGCTTTTGACGGTGAAAAATTATACGGAAAAGACTTTGAGATTTATTTTAATATTGATGATGGCGTCGCAACAACCATACATGTAGAATATATTACTAATGGAGGCTAAAAAGATGAAGAAAATCATTTCTGTCTTTCTCGTTTTAATAACGGTAATAACAATCTTCTCATTGACTTCTTGCATACGCAAAGCCGAGGATTATGATCCTGCTTGGATCGTGGGAAAAACAAAAGAAGAAATTGAAGAAAGATACGGTGCTTTCGATTCTTATGAAACAAAAACTCTTGAAAGCGGAAAAGTAATTCTATACGCGAGCTACGAAGGAAAAATACAAATTTCGGGCGGAAAAAAGAGATATACCGACAAGTTCACGGTAAATTTTGACGAAAACGGAATAGCGCTTTCGGCATCAAAAAAACGTATTGCTGATTTCTGACCGCCAAACTCCCCAGCTTCGGCGGCTGGGGAAACCCAAAACGGTGTCGGGATTTCGGAAATAAAACACGGAGAATAAATCATAAAAGAGATGCGCCCTAATACATATGACTTTATATTAAGCGTCCGTGATGGTTTGCAAGAACTGGATAGCACATATCACATAATCGGGGAGTGAATAATAGTATATGAATAATGTAATAAAAAAGATTCTAATAGCTATATTCAGCATTTTAATAGCGATCGTAATGATCTTTCTGCTCTTGGCAGTCGCTTTAATATATTTACACAATTATCACCCGAAAAAGCTTGAAAAATCATCTTCCCCAACGGGCGAATACACAATAGTAGTCTATCAAATTGGAGC
>JAZOSN010000059.1:0-101703 GCA_045657105.1 Eubacteriales bacterium | reverse complement strand
AAATTTAATTAACATTAACTGACAAATGAAGAATTATCGAGTCGTCGTACCGAACACTCAATGGCGTAAATCTATCATTCATACAGGTGGAATTTTTATAATGACCGTATTTTTTCGCCGAATGGCTGTTGTTTTTCTCTTTATCTCTCTCCTGACACTGTGCTGCTCCTGTCAAACGACACCTTCATCGGATGTGCCGACCACGGATACACCGACCACGGATACACCGACCACGGATACACCGACTACGGATACACCGACTACGGAAGTATTGGTTCCGAATGCCGCTTCAGATTTCGACTATGATATATTTGAAAAGGATGGCGAGCGTGTAATTCGTTTGATTCGCTACAAGGGCGAACGTACCGACGTGGTGATTCCTGACTCTATTGAGGGTCTGCCGGTAAGAATTTTGCTGGGTGTAACCAAGCAGAATGAGAATGGATATACCGGTGTGGTGCAGGGAGTATTTGAAGGCACTGCCATTGAATCGGCCTATATTCCGTCTTCCATCCGCAGCTTCGGTCTTGCCACCTTTGCTCACTGCACTATGCTAAAACAGGTAGAGTTTGCCAAGGGCTGTGGAATTACATCTTTAAGCACCAGTTGCTTTGAGGACTGCACGGCACTTACACGCATAGACCTGTCTCCGCTGACAAAGCTGATGGGGACGTATTATGCATTTCGTGATTGTACCTCGCTTGAGGAGGTTGTATTACCCGAGGGAATGACAATCATAGATGAGGGTTCGTTCCTTAATTGCTCAGCCTTGAAAAGTTTGTATCTCCCCGACAGCTTGGAGAAAATCGTAAAGAATGCTTTTGATGGATGTATCGGCCTTGAGTCCATTTCTGTCGGAAAAAATCTACGATTGTATGAACCCACAGCTTCAAATGTCATATTTAACAGCCATGCACTGAAGAGTATTATATTCCGAGATGGCGTAGAGAGTCTTGACGGCTATGCTATGTTTTCCATCACCTCACCCGTCTCTGTTGAGGTGCCTGCTTCAGTGAATATGGTGAGCGGTCGTACCTTTTTCAACTATAGTACTATGACTATAACATTTGCGGGAGATTGTCCCCAAATAACTGAAAAAGATAAATGGTACGGCAATGTCATTGTACGTTACAATCCTGACATGGTGGGTTGGGACAACTGCGATTGGTCTGCTGAAAAAGGGACGCTTACACTTGAGCCAATAGAATAAAATCAAATAAAATACGTTACGGAACGTCAACACCTTATTCCTCAATATTACAATAAAACGGAATAACGAAATTGACAAATTCCAATTTGTTGAGCTGAATAGGCGTTGAATGTTGGTGTGATTTTGGTGCAAATTTGGTGCAACACTTTATGCGACGATACTCACGATATTCACGATATCGCACGAAAACACACGATAAATGCACGATATCACACGATATTTAACGATATTCACGATATCAAACGGCATTGTTAAAACTCGAAGAGATAATTTCGACCTCATATACAAAAAGCTCTGCTTCGGCAGAGCTTTTTGTGTTTTACAGGGCGGTTTGGTTTGTAAAAACTCTGCCGTCCTATTTACTTTTTGCGAAGATTATGGTATAATGTGGTTGTTAGATAAGATTGGAATTTCACGAGGTTTAGAATGATTTTTAAAGGAATATCGAAAGAATTTTCGTTGCTAAATCAAGACCAATATAACACAATAGGCGATTTTTGGGACGAGATGGCTTTGCTATACGGTTTGGAAAACCTGCAAGGACTGGGATATAAATGGGCGGACAATAAAATATTTTATGCCATAGGATTAAAAGTCGGCGATATAAAAGAGTATAATTTTTCTATCGACTTGCCCGACACAAATTGGACACTCGTCGATGGCAAAACAGAAAATCTCAAGGAAATTTATAATGAAATTTACAAATCCGGCTCATTGAAATACGAGATCGAAACATTTAATGAAAACGGTAAATGTCAAATAAAATATTATCGGTAAGCTTGGATTTTGCAAAGGAATAGAACGATCATTTCGCCATACCTACGTTGATTTTCCCCTACTAAACCAACGGTGGGTGTACTTTTCGTGTGAAAACGTCTATACTGTACTTAGAAGGGAGAACACTCATGGATCAACTTAAAATAGGCAGATTTATTGCCGAATGCAGAAAAAATAAAAATTTAACGCAGGCACAGCTTTCCGAAAAGCTTGGAATCACCGATAAGGCAGTATCAAAATGGGAAAGAGGCGTGTCGATGCCCGATTCGTCCATTATGCTTGAACTATGTGACATTCTCGGCATCAGCGTAAATGAATTACTGAGTGGGGAGAAAATTGATATGGAAAACAGTGAACAGAAAAACGAACAGCTTCTTCTTGATATGGCAAAGGAAGTAGAAAAAAGAAACAAAACCATTTGGACGTCTATGTGGGTGCTTATGGGCGTTTGTCTGGTGGGTCTGATTGCAGGTTGTGCGGTCGCCGCATTTCTTATACCCGAAGGAGTCTGGCAGATCGTTACGGTCATCGGACTTGCTATTGCATTTATGATCCCTTGCTTCTATGCTTTGAAGCTTGAAATAAGCGTTGGCGCTTATAAGTGCAAAAACTGCGGTCACGAGATCGTGCCGACCTATTCTCAGGCGCTTAATGCTATGCATGCGGGAACGACACGTTACCTCAAATGCCCCAAATGTGGCAAGCGCACTTGGTGCAAAAAGGTATTGAAGTAATAAAAGCGTATCAAAAAAAGCAGATGATAATTTCATCTGCTTTTTATTATTGAACGTTCTTTTTCTCTTGAAACCGAAAGCGCAAGAGAAAAAGAACCAAAAAGAGACACGCCGCGTCGGGCGCCGCCCCTCAACGCCGCAAGCGACGTTTTCACCCCGCAAACTTTTGAGAAAGTTTGATCAAAACTTTACTTAAAACTGTTTTATTAAAGTTTTTGAGGGAGTTTGAGGGAACTTTTTACAAAAAGTTCCCTCAATCGTTTCCTATCTTATTCCGTAATTCTCAATTACGTAGTCCATATCCTTATCGCCTCTGCCCGAGAGGTTAATGAGCACCGAGCCGTGATCCATCGTCTTTGCGAGCTTCATTCCGTAGGCGACGGCGTGCGAGCTCTCGATCGCGGGAATAATACCTTCGAGTCTTGCGAGCTTGTAGAACGCGTCAATAGTTTCCTCGTCGTCGATAACGTCATACTTGACTCTGCCGATCTCCTGTAAAAACGCGTGCTCAGGTCCGGACGAGGGATAGTCAAGTCCGCTTGCTACCGAATAAACGGGCGCGGGCTCGCCGTTTTCGTCTTTGAGCATTATCGAATTGAAGCCGTGCATAATGCCCTCACTTCCGTATTTCAGACTTGCCGCGTGATCTCCAAGCTTCGGACCTCTGCCGAGCGGCTCGATTCCGTATATATCAACCGGATCGTTCAGAAATCCTGCGAAAAGTCCTGCCGCGTTCGATCCGCCGCCGACACAGGCAACGATCGCCGTGGGGAGATGTCCGGTCATATTTATAAACTGCTCTCTTGCTTCAATTCCGACGACGCTCTGGAAGTCGCGGACCATCATAGGGAAGGGGTGAGGACCGAGAACCGATCCGATGCAGTAGATGCAGTCCTTATATTCCTTACTGTACGCGTCGAACGCCGCGTCGACCGCCTCTTTGAGAGTTGCAAGTCCGTGAGTTACCTCGATTACGTTTGCACCGAGAATCTTCATTCTTGCAACGTTGGGGGCCTGCTTCTTTATATCGACAGATCCCATATAAATATCGCATTCAAGTCCGAAATATGCCGCCGCCGTCGCAAGAGCAACACCGTGCTGACCTGCTCCGGTTTCTGCGATGACCTTCTTTTTGCCCATATATTTCGCAAGAAGTGCCTCGCCCATGCAGTGGTTAAGCTTGTGAGCGCCCGAATGGTTCAGATCCTCGCGCTTTGCATAAAGCTGAACCTTGCCGCCGAGCGCGTCCGAGAGTCTTTCGAGGTGCGATACCGGAGTCGGTCTGCCCTGAAATTCGGTACGGATCCTGCGAAGCTCTGCGATAAACTTTCTCGACTGACAGATCGAGTAGTAAGCCTCGGTTATCTCTGCCATCGCGGCTTTGAGCTTATCTTCGATATAAGCGCCGCCGTATTTGCCAAAATAGCCGTCCTTGTCGGGATAATTGTTAAAATAGGTATCAAAATCAACGTTTCCGAGTTTCATAATATATATTCCTTTCAAAAGTAAAAAATCTACAAATTATAATAAACACGACCGCTTATTGCCATCGTCTTGTAAGAAGCTTCATTTTTTCTCATTTTCCTCCGTAAAATAAAAATCCTTGACAGAAATATGCTTTCTGTCAAGGACGAATAAACACTTTATGCTATTCGCGGTGCCACCTTGATTGACGCGCTCTGCGCCCACCTTTTAAGATGCGAAACATCTCTGCTCTGTAACGGGAGCACCCGTTCCCGGCTACCTTCGTGCAGTACGCTATCGCAGGGACCCTCCGAAGTCCATTTGCCGATCCGCTTTCTGTCGGGCTTTCAGCCTCCCCGACTCTCTGTGAGTGCGCCTTCGACTTTATCTCTTCATCATAGGTTGTTATCGGTTATTATTATTGAATAGATTATAGCACCGTGCAGGTGTTTTGTCAAGAGTTTTTTGGAAAATGTAATAAAAATGTCAGTTATCAGTTTGCGATCCTTCTTCTGATTCGGTATACCGTGTCGCGACTCACACACATCTCCTCGGCGGTTTCCTCCATCGTCATATTGTGGACATACCGATAGGTGAGAAAGAGCTTCTCGTCGGCGCGCTTTGCGGCTTCTCGCGGAGTGGACGCGTTTGCCACATAGCAGTCGAGCTCCTTTTCGGTATCTCCAAGTGAGATTTCAAGCTCGTTGATAGCGTTGAGCACGGGAGTGACACGGCTGTCGCTTCGAGCGTATCCGTAATCGTCGAGCAAAACTTTGAGCTGCGATTTACGGGTGTCGAGTAACATCTTGTCCGAACGGTATTTTTCGAATTTGCATAGCCAATTGGACATTACGGATAAAATCTCCTTTCCGAAATACGAACAAATGTTCTTTTTCTTGATTATAACACCCTTTTCGTCGTTTGTCAATAGCAAAAATAATAAAAGTAAATCGGCGAAAACAAAAAAATTTCGAAAAAAGTGGAAAAAAGCACCAAAAAATTAAATATATTCAGAGTTTTTGAAATTTTGTTGAAATGTAGAAAAAACGCCTTGAAATTTGTTCAAAATGCACAATGGCTTTAATCCGACTTTTTTTGATCTGCTAAAATTTTTTTAAAATTCGTCACTATTACCATATTGACAAAACAGGCTTAAAAGTGCGAAAAGTACGAAAAAAGACTTAAAAAGTATCGACTTTTCACTAAAATCCGTGAAAGGGTAGAAAACCAAAGAAGAGAGCGTAAGAAACACAAGGAGGCGTGTGAATATTTTGATAAATTTCCTCGCTTTCCAAAAGATTTACAAAAAGGTAAAAAATATCGTAAAAAAGCACAAAAACGCGGCTTATATAAATAATTAAAATGAAAGGCTCTATTGACATTTCGGCGAAAATGTGATATTATTTTGTTACAGTTCGCAGGCAAAATAATCTGAAAAATCGCGGTGACGACTGCGCGAACTGTGCGTCGCCGACGATTTTTTTTGTTTTTTTGAGCCTTTTTATGAGAGAAGCTGCTAAAAGTGCAGAACCGTCCGTTAAAAGCGAGAAAAAGTAGCCTGCAATTTCGCAAAACCATTTCTGTTAGGAGGAAAATTTTTAATGGTCCGTTCAAAAAGAACCAAAATTATGGCATTTTTGCTGGCCGTTCTGACTGTTTTCGCTCCCGGTACCGCTATCGCGGCACAGGAGTCGGACGACGCGTATCAGTCTGCTACGCTTTCCGAACTTCTTCAAGCTGCAAAATATGAGGAGTACCTGCTCGAGCATCAGAACGTCGCACGCGGAGAAAAGAGCTATACTCTCACTGCCGACGACATTATAAATTATAATGCCGCCATCACGAATGCCGCCGTCAAAGTGTGGCCGAACGAGGAAGATCGTCAAGGTCTTTATCTTCCGGCAAACGGCGTAGTAGGTTGGAATATGCCCGCTATGAAGGAAGGAATGTACGCTCTTAAATTCAAGTATATTCCCGTAAAGGACGAAACTTCCAAGACTACGTCTATTGAAAGAACGTTTTATATAAACGAAACCGTTCCTTATTACGAGGCACGTTATCTCACCCTGTCCAAGGTGTGGGTCGATGACGAGGATACGTTCCAGAAGGACGAAAACGGCAACGTCATTTACCGTTATCTCGACAAGGAAGGCGAGGTCGTTTACGAATACGTCGATAAGGACGGAGTTGTCCTTGAACGTACTGTCGTGGACAGAATGCTTACCTTCAAAAAGACAGACGTTACGGTATCTGACGCCGAAAATTATACGAAATATCCCGTATTTGCTAACGATATCGACGGAAACGAGTCGAAGCCGTCCAAATATATGGTAAACGAGCTTCGTACGTACGTTGCTACCGACTCCTCGGGATATCACATCGAGCCTCTCCAGTTCTACTTCCCCGAAGGAAATAACACCATTCAGCTCGAAGCTCAGCGTGAGGCTATGGTGCTCGTAGAGGTAGAGGTATTCCCGTACGATTACGATAAAGAGATGCGTACGTACGACGATTACATCAAGTACTATCAGGAGCAGGGCGCTACCGACGTTGCAGACTTCTACTTAAAGCTCCAAGCAGAGTATGCGACCGCGACCTCGGAAACTACCATCTATCCCCTTGCGGACAGAACGAGTGCTATCTCCCAGCCTCAGTCCCCTTACATACAGTACCTCAACGCTATCGGCGGTGACGGCGGTGATAAGTGGCAGAGCGTCGGACAGTGGGCGCGTTATACCGTAGAGGTTGAAGAGAGCGGATTTTACGAGATCGTTCTCCGTTACCGTCAGTCGGTAAACGAAGGTGCGTTTTCTACCCGTGTGCTCAGAGTTGCAACTCAGAGCATGATAAACGAAGGAAAAAATACCGCGGTTCCGTTCAAGGAAGCGAACTATCTCAGATTCAACTACAAGGATACTTGGCAGACGTCTGCGATAAACAGCGGATCTGACGTCACCTACAAGGTATATCTTGAAAAGGGAAAGAACTATATTGAGTTCGAAGCGGGACTCGGAGATATGGCAAGCATTCTTCTTGACGTTACCGACTCGCTCAACACGATAAACGATATTTACATCAAGTTCCTTATGATCACGGGATCGGACCCCGATAAATACCGTGACTACGACTTTTACAGTATCGTTCCCGAAGAGGTTGACCAGCTTCTCGTTCAAGCTGAAAAGCTTTACGTACTTGCCGACAGACTTCAAGCGCAGGTAGGAAGCGCCGGTTCTTATACCGCAACGCTCCGTACCGTTGCCCAGCTTCTTGAAAGAATGGGTAAGAACGAGCACAATATCGCGGCTAACCTTGAAAACCTTAAAGAAAATCTCGGTACTGTTGGTACCTGGATCCAGAACGGCGCAAAGCAGCCTCTTGAGCTTGACTACATTATAATAAGAACACCCCAAGGCAACCAGAACCTTCCTAAGGCGAACGCGAACTTCTGGCAGTCGCTTTGGTTTGAGATCTGCCAGTTCTTCAAGAGCTTCGTTGCAGATTACAGCCAGCTCGGCGCTACCGTAGTTTCCGACCCTGATAACAGAATCGAGGTATGGACCACCCTCGGACGTGACCAGGCGCAGGTTCTCAGAAGCCTTATAAACTCGGACTTCGCTAAGAACAACACCGAGGCAAACGTTGACCTTAAACTCGTTGCCGGAGGAGCACTGCTTCCCTCGGTTCTCGCGGGTGTCGGACCTGACGTATCACACGGACACGGTTCGGGCGACGTTATCAACTGGGCTATAAGAAGTGCGGTCGAGCCGCTCAATGATAAAGAAGGCTTTGACGAAATAAAAACGCAGTTCATTGATGCTTCTTGGGTTCCGCTTACACTTTACAGTCTGAAATATGACGAACAGGGTAACGAGGTACGTTCTCAGACCGTTTACGGACTTCCCGAAGCACTCGACTTCCCGATGATGTTCTACCGTGCAGACGTTCTCAACGAGCTTGGTCTTTCCGCTCCCAAGACATGGGAAGAGCTTATGACCGTAATGGATACTCTCAGTGAGAACAATATGCAGATCGCTATTCCCACCTATATCGGAGGACACGACATCTTCCTTTATCAGATGGGCGGATCGCGCTACATCAACGACGGTATGCAGATCAGCTACGAAACCGATACGGCTCTCCAAGCGTTCTCTTACCTTATGTCGTTCTTTACCGATTACGGTCAGCCGAAGCAGTACGACTTCGTAAACCGTTTCCGTACAGGAGAGATTCCGCTCGGTATAACCGGATATTCCGCTTATACTCAGCTCAGTATATTTGCTACCGAAATTCAGGGACTTTGGGAATTCGTTCCGCTCCCCGGTTGGCAGACCTTCGATGAAAACGGAAAGCCGCAGATAAACAACACTGCGGTCGGAACTACTACCGCAATCATTATGCTTGCAAATGAGGACCGTCCTCAGCACCTCACGGACTTCGCATGGAAGTTTATGAAGTGGTACGTTTCCGAAAACACGCAGGCAGATTATGCAAACGAGCTTACCGCTCTCTTTGGAAGTGAATATAAGTACCACACGGCAAACCCTGCCGCGCTTCAATCGCTTTCATGGACGACAAGCGAATACAATAACCTTATGGGTCAGTTCGGCAACCTTACAGGTATCGAAGAATATCCCGGCGGATATATCATTTCGCGTTACTTGAAGTTCGCGTTTGACGAAGTATATAACGACGGTGCGGAACCCGAAGAGGCTATCCGCGGCTACGTTTACGACATCAACGTAGAGCTTACGAGAAAGCGTAAAGAATTCGGACTTGCGGTTATCGATGAATCGTTTGTAGAAAGCTTTAAATAAACCGAACTGATTTAGTAAAAATAACTTTAAGGAGTGATCAAAAAGTGTCAGTAAAAGTAAAGACACGCTCCAATGATGAGGTTAAAAAGCCTGTCGCCAGAAAAGACCTTTCGAAAGCGGCATGGACGTGGAAGGAAATGAAGAAAAACTGGGTGGCTTATGCTATGCTTGCTCCCTACTATGTAGTTTTCCTTCTTTTCACCATCGTTCCGGTTATAGTATCATTGGTGTTAAGTTTCTTTCAATTTAATATGATAGAACCGCCTGTCTGGGTTGGTATTGACAACTATATCAGACTTTTCCTTGCAGACGACCTTTTCATAACGTCCTGCAAGAACACGCTGATCTTCGCATCTATCATAGGACCTGTTTCCTACATAATGTCCTTCTGCGTGGCGTGGTTCATCAACGAGCTTGGTCCCAAGCTCAGAGCGGTCGTAACTCTTATATTTTACGCACCGAACATCGGCGGATCGGTATATCTTATCTGGAAGACGCTCTTTTCGAGTGACTCTTACGGATATGTAAACGGTATCCTGCTTGATATGGGTATTATTACCAAAGCAATATCCTTCTTTGAGGATGCAAAGTATATTATGCCTCTGTGTATCGTCGTAGCTCTTTGGCTGTCGCTCGGTACCTCGTTCCTTAACTTCATCGCCGGACTTCAAGGTGTTGACCGTTCGCTTTACGAGGCGGGCGCAGTTGACGGAATTTCGAACAGATGGCAGGAGCTCTGGTATATCACACTTCCGTATATGAAGCCTCAGCTGCTTCTCTCTGCGGTACTTGCTATTACTCAGTCCTTCGGCTTCGGTCAGGTCGTTAATGACCTTTGCGGAAACCCCTCTACCGATTATGCCGCTTGGACGATAGTGCACCACCTTGACGACTACGGCGGCGCACGATTTGAGATCGGTTACGCCTCGGCTATCGCTACGATACTCTTTCTCGTAATGATAGGAGCTAACCAGCTCGTCAAAAAACTCTTATCGAAGGTGGGACAGTGATATGGCTAAAACACAGAGAATGAGAGTTAGAAAACACAAGGTCGTTCTTAACCGCTCGGCGGGAGGAGATACGGGAATATTCTTTTTCCTTGCAATAATGGGAATAATAATGGTTCTTCCCATGATTTATACCATAATGCAGTCGCTCAAACCGCTCGATGAGCTTTGGTATTTCCCTCCGAAGTTCTACGTTATGAACCCGACCGGCAAGAACTTTACCGACCTGTTCAGACTTATGAGTCAGAGCTGGGTACCCTTTTCGAGATACATATTCAATACTGTGCTTATCTCGGTAGGCGGTACGTTCGGTCACCTTATACTTGCGGCAATGGCTGCTTACGTTCTTGCAAAGATCAAATTCCCCGGAAGAAACTGGCTCTTCCAGACGGTCGTTCTTTCGCTTATGTTCCATACGACCGTTGCATCCCTTTCGAAGTTTATCATTATGTCGGGAATCGGCATGATCGACACCATATGGTCGATAATCATTCCCGCGTGGGGCTCTTCGCTCGGACTTTACCTCATGAAGCAGTTCATGGAAAGTAACGTTGCCGACGCGGTGCTCGAAAGTGCACGTATCGACGGCTGCAAAGAGTTCAAGACCTTCTGGGTAATCGCAATGCCTATGGTTAAGCCCGCGTGGCTGACTCTTATAATGTACTCGTTCAAGGACCTTTGGAACACGGGTAACGTTATTTACATTTACAGCGAACAGCTTAAAACGCTCAACTATGCTATCAACCAGATCATAAGCGGCGGTATCACCCGTGCGGGTGCGGCGGCGGCTTCAACGGTCGTAATGATGGCAGTACCGATCCTTGTATTCGTCGTTAGCCAGAGTAACATCATCGAAACGATGGGTACATCGGGTATGAAGGATTAAGGAGGTAGCCAAGTGAAAAAGAAGATCATATGCATAACTGCAATGATATGCTGCCTCGTAATGCTTATCGGTACGATAGGCTCGTATGCAAAGTCCTATACGTACAATATCGACGGAGAACCGATGGACTCTCCCGACGCGTACGCTCCTTATCTTGCAATAGATTCGGCTTATATGGGACTTTCGACTCCGCTCTCCTATCCTTCGGATATCAAGGCGGACAGTGACGGCAATATCTATATTGCAGACCCCGAAAACGACAGAATAGTAGTTCTCGACCAGTTCTATAAGCATAAGTTCACGATAACAAGCTTCACTAACCAGAACGGCGTTGCAGGCGACCGCCTCAGCGGTTGTAAGGGCGTGTTCGTTTGGGAAGGACTTGAAGCAAACGAGGACGGAGCATACGTGAATGCGAAATACATTTACGTAGCAGATACAGAGAACAGAAGAATCGTAATTTTTGATGCAAACGGAAAATATATAAGACATCTCGAAGCTCCTTCGTCGGATATTTTCGAGGAAGGCGAGTCTTATACTCCCAAATCGATTGCGGTCAGCAGCTCGATGCGTATTTACGTAGTATCCACCTCGACCTATCAGGGCGTTATGACGCTTAATAATGACGGTGAGTTCTGCGGATACATCGGTGCTACCAAGGCAACTTACAGTCTGTTCGACATCATCTGGAGAAACTTCCAGACCGCAGAACAGATAGCAAACTCCGAGAAGGTGCTCTCCACGGCGTTCAATAATATCGTTATTGACGACGAGGGATTCCTTTGGGTTACCACTAACACCATTGAAGAAAATAATGCAGCGGCGGCTCTTAAAAACAAGAAGCCCGACTATGCAACCGTTAAGAAGATAAGCACCTCGGGTGACGATATAATGAAGAGAAACGGATTCTTCGCTCCTATGGGTGAGGTCGCAATCGGAATAAATCTCTATGCGGCTTCGACGGTAGGTCAGACGACCGGAACCTCGAGTATCGTCGGTATCGCGATGGGCCCCGAGGGAACCTACTCGATCGTTGACCAGAAGAGATGTAAGGTCTACACCTACAACGATCAGGGCGAACTCCTCTTTGCATTCGGTGACACCGGTTCTCAGCTCGGAAATCTTGCTCAGTCGCCTAACGCACAGCTTGCAAAGACCTATACTCACTCGATAACCTATCAGGGAACGAACATGATCGTTCTTGATACTTACACCAACTCCTTTACGGTATTCCGCCGCACAGAGTACGGCGACCTGCTTCTTTCGGCTATCGAAAACGATAACGACCGTAAGTATGAGTATTCGATCCGAGATTGGAATGCAGTACTTCAAAGAAACAACAACTTTGACGCCGCGTATATCGGTCTTGGCGATGCATATTACAGAAGCGGAAGCTATGCTCAGGCTATGGAATATTATAAGGTAGCTTATGACACCGAGGGATATTCGGATACCTTCCAGCTTTGGAGAAAGAACTTCGTTGAAAAGAACATTCTTCTTATCGTCATAGTTCCGATAGTTGCGATATTCCTTATCAGCTGGCTCTTCAAGACGGCAGCCAAGGTTAACAAGAAGGCGGCAGTATCCGGACGCCGCAGAAGAACCTTCAAAGAAGAATTCTTCTATGCGTTCCACCTGATATTCCACCCGTTCGACGGCTTCTGGGATCTCAAACATGAAAAGCGCGGTTCGGTTCGCGGAGCTTTTGCTTGGCTCGGACTTGCGGTTCTCGTGTTCACCTATCAGGCAGTCGGAGAAGCGTTCATCTTCAACCCGAGAGGTGCGATGTCCAGCGTAATTTCTCAGATACTCGGACTTACAGTTCCGCTTGTGCTCTGGGCTCTTGCTAACTGGTGTATCACCACTCTCTTCAACGGAGAAGGAAGCTTCAAGGACATATTCATTGCAAGCTGCTACTGCCTTGCGCCGATCGTTCTGATAATATTCCCGACCACGCTTATCACCTACTGCGTGACTCTGACCGAGGGATCGTTCATAAGCCTTATAGTATCGATCTGTTATATCTGGGTAGGACTTCTTCTGTTCTGCTCCACTATGGTAACACACGATTACTCGCTTGGAAAGAACTTCCTGACAGTTATCGTTACTATCGCAGGAATGGCGATCATTATGTTTATCCTTGCACTCTTCTCGGGACTCTTTACGAAGATGGCAAGCTTCATAAGCAACATAATCACAGAAATTCAATACCGCAGTTAAGGAAAGGAGGAAAAAATGATGATTTCAAGAAATACAAGATACGCTTCACTGATCGTACTTATTTGTATGATAATAGCGACGTTTACATTTTTACTTCCTGTTTCGGCTGACGGTGTTGCAGACAAAGAGGACGACAGAGCTCTTATGACCACGGACGAGATACTTTCAACCTATCTCACCAAGGTTTACGAAAGCAAGGAAGCAAAGCTCGCTACGATGGAATACAAGAAGTCGAGCCCTAACGGAGATTACAGACTTTATATGGATCCCTACTCGGGTGAAGTTGCGGTAGAGTGTGTATCGACGGGAGAGATACTTCTTTCAAACCCTTACGACGTAGCGACCGTATCGGCAAGCACGGTAAGAGAGGAAATACTTTCTCAGGTTGTAGTCAAGTTCAAGGATCTTGACAACAAGGGTATAGAGAGAACCTTCCACAGCTATACCGAAAGTGCTCTTTACGGACAGATCAACATTAAAAACACCAAGAGCGGTGTTCGTGTAGAATATACGCTCGGTAAAGAATCAAGCCGTTCGCTCGTTCCCAGATGGATCGAGGCAACGAGATTTGAAAATGAAATAATGGCGTATATAGATCCGGAAGCAGAATCGTATATATACGAAAAGATCCTTTCGTTCTATTCGCTTAAAGACCCTAACTCCGAAGCGATTCCCGCTGACGTTATCGATGAATACGGAAAGCTCTACCCCTGTACTAACCAGAGTTATTACACGGAAGAGATAGGCATCGGTCTTGACGAATATGATAAAAATACTCTCAGTCCGTCGCTTGTTTCACAGGTCACCGGTGTTCCCAAGGATAAGATGGCGATCTACGTTATCGATACCAAGGCGGAAACCTCGGAAAGAGAGCTTAATACTCTCGAAGGATACCTCAAAAGATTCTGCCCGCATTACAACTACGAGCAGGTTGAATATGACCACGAGCTTACAGGATACGTCGGAGCCGCCTCGGCAAATGCAGTTTTCTATCTTTCGATAGAATATGCAATAACCGACGAAGGACTTGTTGCGACCGTTCCCGGAAACAGCCTTTCCTACGACGAGGAAAAGTATGAGCTCGTAAACATCACCATTCTTCCGTATATGGGAACCTCCAACGGAAACGATAAGGGATACACCTTCGTTCCGGACGGAAGCGGTACTATAATCCGTAACGAGGATATAGATGATGTAAAATCGGCATATACACTCACAGGTCAGGTTTACGGATCGGACTATGCATACCACAAGCTTTCCTCTGACGGAAAGAGTCAGGTGTTCACGGCTCCGGTATTCGGTATAGTAAGTCAGAACACAAAGACCGAGAAGGGCGAGATCATTTCTCAGCGCGAAGAGCTCGTTTACGAGCGCGACAATGCAGGAAATATTCTGTATGACCCGTACACGGGAGAGCCCTCCTACGTCTTCGTTCTCGACGATGAAGGCAATCCGCTCACTTATCCTGACGGATCCCCCGTTATAAAGACCGAGATGGTCTATGAATACGAGGAAATAACCACTACCGCTCCGAGCGGCGTATTCGCGATCATAACCGAGGGAGATGCACTTGCATATATCACCTCGAATCACGGTTGCGGACTCAGACACAATTATAACTCGGCTTACGCGGTGTTCTATCCGAGATCCTCTGACTCGTACAACCTCGGTGACTCGATTTCGGTCGAGGGTAATACCGAATGGACGATCACCTCGGACAGAAAGTATACCGGACGCTTTACAATTAAGTACGTAATGCTCAGCGACAACGAAAACGCTAAATACGAGTCGAGCTACGTCGGTATGGCAAAGGCTTACCGCGATCACCTCGTAAATAACGGATTCATAAGCAAGATAACCGACGCTAAGGACAACATTCCGCTCTACCTCGAAACATTTGGTATGATCGAGGTTCAGGAGATGATAATGACTATCCCCACGTGGGTAGATACACCTCTTTCGACCTTCGAGGACGTTCAGAAGATGTATAACCGTCTTAGCGATGAGGCAGGAATAAACAACGTCAAGGTCAAGCTCACCGGCTTTACCGAGGGCGGTTGGCTTATGACTCTTGCACCTACTACGGTTAAGTTTGAAAAGGTAGTCGGCGGCAAGGACGGATATAACGATCTTATATCTAACGCCGAAAAGACCGACGGACTCCTTGAAATATTCCCCGAATTCGACTTTGCGAACGTATCCGCAACTAAGTTCTTTGATAAGTACAGTGATTACAAAGATTCGGTAAGAACGGTTGACGACCGTTACACCGGTAAGAGAGCGTACTCCTCGGTATATCAGACCTTCCAGTACGTTGGCTCTCTCTGCGTATCCCCTGCGGCTTATGAAAGAATGTACGATCACTTCGCAAAGGCTATGAACAAGTTTGGTAAGGGCGGTGTTTCGGTATCTTCTCTCGGAAGTGACGTTAATACTGACTTTAACGAGGATAATCCGCTCAACAGAGAGGATAGCAAGGGTTATACGGTAGATCTCCTTTCGAAGCTCAAAGGAGATTACAGTGGACTTATGGTAAATCAGGGTAACGCTTACGCGTGGCCTTACGTTGACCATATCCTCAACGTAGCTCTTGACGGAAGCAACTATATAAGAACTAGTGAGTCGATCCCCTTTATCGGAATGGTTCTCCACGGATATATCAATATCGCGGGCGCACCTACCAATATGCAGGGTAACATCGAGCGTGAGATGCTTAAGATCATTGAAAACGGTGCATCTCCGTACTACGTTCTCGTAATGCAGAACTCCTCGGAGCTCAAAGAATACTATATGTATTCCGAGTACTATTCGATAGACTTTGAGAACTGGTATGAGGACGTTGTAGAAACCTATAACGTAATCAACGACGCTCTTAAAGACGTTCAGATGGCAGAGGTCACCGATCATAAATTCGTAGCAGGCGAGCGTGTTCTCACCGCACAGGAGATCGCAGTTCGCGAGGCAGAGTACGAAAAGCAGCTCGCAGCCTATAAGAGAGAACGTGAGCAGGCGTACGAAACCTACCTCAAAAAGCTTGTGCAGGCAGAAAATGAAAGACTTGGAGCCGAGGCAGCAGGCGAGGAATATATCGGAGAGGAAATCGCTCCCTTCGAATATAAGGAATTCTCGTACAGCGACTCCGTTAACCTTACGATAGACGACGGTACGATAGTCTATATGACCTATGAAAACGGAATCGGATTTATTCTTAACTACAACGCATTCGGCGTTAAAGTAGAAATCAACGGAATAACCTATGAGCTTGGCGAATTCGCATTCGTTAAGATTCAGGTGCAGTAAGAAAGGAGAGATGACGAATGAGTAAAGCAGAAATTAAATCGGCTAAGGCAAAGAAAGCATCTTCTCCGAAGCACAGAAAAGCGATCTCGCTTGACAAAAAGAAATCGCGTGCAGGTTGGCTGTTTATCCTTCCGTTCCTTATAGGACTTTTCGCTATCTATATCCCGATCATATACAATTCGGTAAAGCTCAGTTTCCATGAATACGTCGGAACCAAGATCATTCCCGTAGGATTTGAGAATTACAACGAGGTACTCTTCGGCGAAGCAGACTTCACGAAGATCCTTCTTGCCGGACTTCAAGATATGGTCATCAACATTCCCGCGATAGTATTCCTCTCGCTCTTCCTTGCAATCCTTCTTAACCAGAAGATGGTCGGACGTGCGGCATTCAGAGCAATACTCTTCGTACCCGTTATCCTTTCGACCGGTCTTATTGATAGCCTTGATGCGTCAAACTCGGCGATGCTCTCGCATATGTCGAGCAGCGAAGGCGTTGATACCGGTGCGGTAGGAGAATCCTCCGCAGAGATCATCTCGGCGGCGGATATTACGGTCCTATTCTCGAATATGAAGATCGGAACAGAACTCGTTGAGTACATAACCAAGCTCGTTAACGATATATACAATATCGTTAACGACGCGGGAGTTCAGATCCTTATATTCCTTGCAGGACTCCAGTCTATCTCGCCTGCGATCTATGAATCCTGCGATATAGACGGCGCTACGGCGTGGGAAACCTTCTGGAAGGTAACCTTTCCGATGATAAGCCCTATGATACTTGTAAACGCTATCTACACGGTTATCGACTCGTTTACGAAGGCAGACAACTCGGTCATGTCGTTCATCGCAACTCACTACTCGGGCGAATCTCAGACCGAGGCAACCGCGATGGCTTGGATCTATTTCCTCGTAGTTGCGCTTATCGTAATCGTCATAGCTGCTCTGATAAGAACCTTCGTGTTCTATCAGAGAAAAGACTAATGGAGGTGAAAATATGAATTCTGCTAAAACAAATTCTAAAATTCTTAAAGAATCCAAGAATAAGATTCGTGTTGTGTTCGACAGAACCTCCGCTTGGACCAGATTCAAGATCAAGTATCTTTCTACGAGATTTCTCGTAGACGTAGTATTTAAGCTTTTCCGTGTCATAATACTCCTCGGAATGTGCTACATAATCCTGAACCCCTTCTTCTCGAAGATCGCGTCCTCGTTTATGAGCCCCGAAGACTTTATGGACGTAACGGTTAAATACATTCCCAAACACCCGAATATCGACACCTATAAAGAGGTAATAGTTCAGAACTCGTATTGGAGATGCGTATTCAACACCGGAACGCTTTCGCTCGCGTGTGCGCTCATACAGACCTTTGTATGTAGCCTTGTCGGATACGGATTCGCTAAATACAAGTTCAAGGGAAGCGGACTTCTCTTCGCTTGCGTTATGATAACGATGATGGTTCCTCCCGAAACTATCAGATTCTCCCTCTTCCTTATGTTCAAGGACTTTGATATTTGGGGAATCATGGAGCTTATGGGAATCGGTCCTATAAGACTTCTGGATACGATATGGCCCTTTATCATTCTTTCGGTCACCAGTCTTGGACTTAAAAACGGTCTGTATATCTTTATGATGCGACAGTTCTACCGCGGAGTTCCTGACGAGCTCGAAGAATCGGCTTATATCGACGGCTCGGGCCCGATCAAGACCTTCTTCAAGATCATTCTCCCGATCTCGGTTCCTATGATGATAACGATATTCCTCTTCTCGTTCTCGTGGCAGTGGACTGATAACTTCTACACTCAGCTCTTCTATACGAGTAACACGAGCAGCTACGTTCTTGCATACTTTGCAGACGTACCTAACACTCTCGAAGAGATCATCGCGGAAACAGGCGGAACGCTTTACAGACAGTCGATCATGCATACCTGCGGACTTCTCATTATTGCTCCGCTTATCATTATCTACCTGTTCTGTCAGAGATACCTTATTCAGGGTATCGAGCGCTCGGGTATTACCGGCTAATAAAAATCAAAACGGAATATGCGTCCTTGCGCATATTCCGTTTTTGTTTTGCTCTCTCTTGACATAAATTACTTTTTTATGTATAATTACAGGGTAAGAAGATTTGAAAGGAGTGCGGAAAATGTCAAAAGACGAAAAGATCATACTTGGCGATAAAATACGTGCGATAATAGACCGTCTTAAAGCACACGGTTATCGCGGATACGCGGTCGGCGGCTGTGTTCGTGATATGCTTATGGGCAAGATACCGCACGACTTCGATATTACCACAGACGCCTTTCCGTCCGAAACGGTTGAGAGCTTTTCTGACTGTGAGATAATTCTTACAGGACTTAAACACGGAACGGTCACGGTCGTATACGAGGGTGAAAATATAGAAATAACCACCTTCCGTACCGACGGGGAGTATCTCGATAATCGCCACCCGAAAGAGGTTACCTTCGTCCGAAATATAGCCGAGGATCTCTCGCGCAGAGATTTCACGGTCAACGCTATGGCGTATAACCCCGACGAAGGACTTATAGATCTGTTTGAGGGCGAAAAGGATATAAAGCGAAGAATAATCAGATGTGTCGGTGACGCGGATACAAGATTTAATGAGGACGGACTTAGAATACTTCGCGCGATGCGATTTGCATCTCTGCTCGGCTTTGAGGTAGAAGAAAAAACCGCAGAGGCGGTTATCAGAAACAGGGGACTTCTCAAAAATATCTCGGCAGAGCGAATATACGCCGAGTTTACGAAGATGATTCTCGGCGACGGTGCCTATAAGATGCTAAAAGAATTTTATCCGGTCGTTTCCGAGCTTTTCGGAGATGTTCCGAGCGAAAATATAGATGCCGCCTGCCGTGCCGTGAAGGATCACACGGTAAGATACGCCGCGCTTCTTTCTCATCTTGGTAAAGAAGAGGCGGGCAGAGTGATGCGCACTCTTAAAACCGATAATGAAACTCACAGACTCGTAAAGAAGCTCGTTGGATCGCTTGACGGAGAGCTTCCAAAGAGATCGTCTGAGCGCTTTGAAACAGACGCTATTCATCTGCTTTCCGAGCACGGATACGACGATCTGAGGCGTATAATTTTGCTCAGAAGAGCGCTTGGGGCGGACAAGGACGAGCTTGATGCTCTCTGCGCGGCTATCGATAAGGCCGAGGCGCAGAACGCCTGCATCTCTATAAAGCAGCTTGCAATAAGCGGAAGCGATCTCGCCGAGATCGGAATTCCTAAATCTCCCGAAATGGGAAAGATACTCAAAGAACTTCTCGTGTTCGTTATTGAAGGCGAGGTAGAAAACGTCAGAGATGCACTTTTAGAAAAAGCTAAAATGATATAAAAACCGCAGGGCCTAAGTCCTGCGGCTATTTTTTATTTATCTCATAAACGAATGAATTGCCCGTTTTTCCGACGCGCTCGACTGTTCCAACGCTTGTGAGAATAGTCAG
This sequence comes from Eubacteriales bacterium, assembly GCA_045657105.1. Classification (GTDB taxonomy): domain Bacteria; phylum Bacillota; class Clostridia; order Oscillospirales; family CAG-272; genus SIG672. The sequence goes on along the minus strand of JAZOSN010000059.1, from coordinate 81,824 downwards.
AAGAAGGGAAGCGTTCGGACATTTCGTTATCCTTTTCAGATCGCCCGAGGTAAATCTTTCGGGTAGTGATTCGGGAAGAAAAACGCGGTAATCTTCGGGCGTTGAGAGGTCGATCTCGTAGTGGATAGCCTCGGGAAAACGCTCCAAACGAACCGAGCCTCGGTGAGATCCCCATCTTTTGCAGTTCGGCGTTCTGAACTCTTCTACCGAGAGGAAAACGAGGCGAAGCGCAAGATTTGGATTTGAAAGATACGGCCGTATGCGGTAGAGCTGAGGTATCGCACTGTAAATGTCGGCGTGATACGGACTTTTACGGCGACTGACGCTCTCTCCCGTTTCGGGATCAATGCGCGAAATAACGCAGTTTTTCGCCAATGGGTGCACAACGGTTACCGTGTGATCCTTCAAAAAGGCGTCGAGCTTTCGCCTTAGCCTTCCGAGATCTCCTGTCTGGATCTCGACGATCTGACTTCCGCTCACGATGTCCGCGAAAAAGCGTCCGATCTTGACCTCGTGCAGAGAAATATCGTTCTCGTAATAAAATTTCAGTACACTGTGGAGCCTGCGCTCGGATAGCGTTCCGATCTCACTCGGAGCCTCATCGTCATACGCGCAGCTTCGTGCGAGATCGCAGGCCTCTTTAAACCTTTCGCTATCGCCCGGGATAGCGCTATTGGGAATAAAGTCTTTCATTTTATCAGTTCAACTATCGGGCAAACGATAATTCCCATAACTGCCGAAAAAAGTATAAGCATTACGGGCGAGGGTTGTTTTTTCTTTATTTTACTGAAAATAAGCATAAAGGCAAAGATGAGTGCGGCGAGGATATAGGTTGCAATATCGGTCTGTACGTTTTTTATAGCAGACAGAATATTCGTGCTTCCGAAATCGGGGAAGAATACCGCGATCATAAAGCTAAGACCTGTTGCCGCGATGAGTCCGACCGCTACCGGTTGAGCTCCTGCGAGAGTTCCGCTTACGTAAGGATTTTTAATAAACGATTTGAGCAGGGAAGCGATTATCAGAATGATGATAAACGAGGGTAATATCATACCGAGCGTAGCGCAGAGAGCTCCCAAAAATCCGTACTGCGAGCTTCCCACGAAGGTCGCCATATTTATTGATATAGGGCCGGGTGTGGATTCCGCGATACCGATAAAGTTCTTTATCATCTCACTTTCAAGCCAAAGGTGTGCGAGTATTTCATCGGTCATAAGAGCGAGCATCGCGTAGCCGCCGCCGAATGAAACGATACCTATTTTAAAAAACGTGAGGAAAAGTTCAAGGCATACCGTCATTTGTTCTCATCCTCCTTTTTCTCTGCTTTCTTTTTCTGAGAAAGACTTATAGCAGTTACGACAAATCCCGCGAGTGCTCCCATAAGTATAAGATATACCGAGGAAAATGATAGCGCGAAAACATCGAGAATCAGCATTACTGCGACGGTCAAGGATACCGCCACTATCGGGAAAATATCTTTTTTGAGCTTTTTGATAAACTTTATTCCCGCGGACAGTATCAGAAATGCGACCGCTATCTGAATGCCTCTGAACGCGTTTTCAACCACCGTGAAGCGCATAAAGCCTTCGAGGAAAAGCGATATGAGAAATATGATAGTAAAGGGAGCGAGCACGACCGAAACGGTAGCCGCTATCGAGCCGAGTACACCGCATATTTTGTATCCGACGTAGGTCGCGGAGTTTATCGCTATCGGTCCGGGGGTGGATTCGGCGATGGTTATAACGTGCATAAGCTCTTCCTCGCTTATCCATGCGCGTTTTTCGGATACCTCGGACTGAATTATCGGTATCATAGCGTATCCGCCGCCGAAGGTGAGCAGTCCGATCTTGAAAAACACCCATGCAAGAGAGAGTGCTTTGCTCATTTTGGTTGGCTCTTTTTGCTTGTTTTCGTTCATTGGTATTTCCTTTCGTGTGAAATTTGCATCTTCACAATATATAGTGTTACTGACTGCTTTTTCTTCTCTTGGCATATTTGCATAACTGCTATTAAACAAAAGGTCAAAAACGGGCGAAAACGAGCCTTTGAGTCGATTTCGTGTCGAATGACATATGTCCGTGATAGGAGAAGAAAATATCAAAATATGGTATTATATTCTCGTAAATAGACAAGAGAGGACACAATATATTGTGACGAGGAGATGAATATGGATCTATGTGAAATAGTAAGGATAGATAAAAAGAATTCTATCAATATGTTGATAACGTACAGGCTTTATATATCGCAGAGTGAGGACGGAGAGATCTACTCTCTGTCAGTCGAAATGTCAGGAGAGTGCTCGCATGCCGAGGACGTCTGCCGCAATAGGTCGAGAGCCGAGGAGTTTCTCTATCTTCTTGCAAAAGAAGAGGTCGAGCCCTGCCATCTTTTAGATGTCGTGTACGATATGCTTCCGTTATAACTCAGTTCCGATTTATGATCTTGCAGTAAGCCTCGAAATATCTGTGACCGAAAATGCGAAGCGATTTCGAATCGAAATGTATCCCGTCCGAGTTGAGCGTAAAGCCCTCGGACGAGGCAACGGCGCACATCGGAAGCTCTTTGGCGATCTCGTGAAAGATAGCATTAAGCTTTACAGGACGATCTCCAAGGTTGTGGCGTTCGATGGTGTTGGTTCCGAGTTCTCCGATGATCACGGGGATATTTTCATCTCCGAGATCTCGGCGGAGCGTTTTTATCATAGTGATAAACTTGTCCTTGTAGGCACTAACGCGTTCGTCACTTCCGCAGTCACCCTCGCCCTGATGCCAGAGTATGCCCCGAAGAGTTGATGTCCGCATCGCGATCTTCGTTAGTGCGAGAGCGTGATCGTAAAGCAGTCCGCCGACCGCCCACTGATCCATCGTCGTTCCGCCGTCCGCGCAGGGAATAAGTCCGACAGGCTTCTCGGTCGCCTTTGCATAGTCGTCGGCAAAGCTTGCCGCAAGAGAAATTCCGCTATGCCAGGAGGGATTGAACATATCTCTGTCCGGGTTTATCGGCTCGTTCATTTTCTGCCATCTGCCCATACGGAGCATATGGCAGAGCTTGTTATTTATAGGATCCACCTCGTTAAAATGACCTCTTCCCGCCATATTTGACTGTCCTATCATAAGAAAAGAGTTCATAGAGGATGATGCGCTCGAAAGTCCGTCCTTAATAGCCATATATTTTTTCCTTTCTATTTTTAACAAAAAGCCGCGGTGCGGCTTTTTATTTTTATCCGAAAACCTCGAACGCTGCGATGATTTTCAGTTTTTCCGCGTCAACGAGATCTCTGCCGTAGGCATCGAAAAATCTCTCGCGGTAAGCATCTGTTTTGAGATTGAAGAAAAGTGACCACGCGCCCCAGAAAAGATCTACGTGCCGATCACCGACTCCGCCGTTTCCGAGGTCGATAAACGCCGAGAAATTCCAGCTGTCAAGCATTATGTTCGGTAGGCAGTAGTCGCCGTGGAGAAGGACCTCGTTTTTGAGAGAGTCTTTGTGATTGCAGACGATCTCCCACGCTTCCTGCGCCGATCTGTATCCCCAGTTGTCGGGAAAAAGAGAGGCATCGTAAAGTCCGAGCTTGTAATTTTTCTCGGCAGTAGCGATATAATTTGATGTTTGATCTATCGGGCAATCCGAAAAATCAAGCTCGTGCAGAGCGCGCAGACGCTCGGCGGTTATATCGCACAGGCGCTTTGGATCGGATATGTAATCGGTGTGAGTGCAGTCCTCTCCGTGCGCACGCTCGGTGATGAGAAAATCGTCCGAAATCGAAAAATACCCGAGTACCTTAGGGGCGAGCCCTTTTTTGTTAAAATATCCGGTAAGCATCGCCTCTCGTGAAAGCGCGCCCTTTTTCGCTTGTTTTAGATAATATCCGCAGTCCTTGTCGATGAAAAGCACCTTTGCTTCGGGTGAGCAGCTGCTGTCGTAAATCTTTGCGCCTTCAAAAAGAGGTCTGACATCGCTTGGGTATTTCTTAATATTGGGAGTGATGAGAGTTCTTTTCATAGTATTTTAAATTTTGTCTTCGCTCGGAATGCACAAAAACTGCTCGGGACCTGTGTCGCGCACAAGTACCTTTTTATTTTTGAATTTGAAGAGTAAAAGACCTATCAGATATATATCTCCGCAGCAACCGCCGAGATGCAGGCCTAAAATGAACGCGCTTATAAAGTAGAAAAGAGTGCTCACAAAATAGAGTGAAACTGTCAGAGGAATAAGGACTACCGAAAACACAACGAGCGGAGCTCCGCAGGCGATAAGCGCAGTCCTGCGGTAGACGTATATGTTCGGAACGCCGCAAAACGCGCAGCTCCAACTCATACCGAAGGTCAGCTTTTCGCCGGTCATATGCTTGTATGCGATTCCGTGCACAAGCTCGTGAAGGACGATATAGACGAGCATTGACGCCATAAGTACGATATATCCTGCAAAGAGATCGTCGCTCTCTACGGTCATATTTCCGCATATCATTACCGGAATGAAGGCGATCGCAAGCACCGCGACCATAACGACGAGCGCGATAGCGTTGAAAATAAGACCGAGCTTTTTATCCTTCGCGTTTATGTGAAGCGCCTCGGTGTATCCTTCGGGAAGCTCTTTTTCAAAATTCTTTTTCATTTGAACTCTTCCTTTGCAGTATACAGTTATTTTATCTGCCTTCCTCGTCCGCCATCTTGTTGAAGCGTTCGATAAGAGCGATCTCGCGGGGATCGTACGGGCGAAGATTGGGGCGGAAGAGATCGTGCTGCCACTTTGTGAAGTCGTAGCCCTTGTCTTCGCCGCGATCCCACTGCTCCCACATTTTGGGCCAGGGCTCGTGAGTCTGCGTCTTTCCGACGACAAATCCCCAGCAGTAGTTTGCTACGTTCGTGATATAGAGCAGAGGATAAACGTCGTGAATGTCGTTGTGATTTATACGGTGAAGCCACTCGGTAAGAAGGAGCGGGCGTCCGCTTTTTCTCTGATGGAAGCGTATTTGTGCGACCACTCTGTCAAAGGATTGATAACTGTGGAAGCTTATAACGTCAGAAAGCTCGTACGCCTTTTTCTCGGAATTTGAAATAAGATCGTCGTTCTTTATTCCGCGCCAAACGTCGGCGCAAAGGGGCTGAATGGGATCCTCTGCACGTACGGTTTCGAAAAGAACCTCGAGAAGCTCGATGGCGCGGTCGCCGATAGAGATACCGGGCTCGTTTTCTACGTTCCAGCAGATAATTCTCTCGTCGTTTGCATATTTGCGCACGGTTTTTCTAATCATTTCGAGGAAGGTCTCGCGAAGCTCGGGATATTCCATATAGTGTTTTGGAGGAATTGCTTTTTCTTCGGGAGTCATGGGCACTCGTCCCTGATGCTCGCCGAGGGCAAAGGTCTGCTCACCCATCTTTTTCGGTACGAATACATCACCTCTGGGGAGATCCTCCTCGTGCGCGAGGACGACCATTACTTTCTGACCGTATTTCGCGCAAAGGTCTATGTATTTATCAAATATTTCCATGTACGAATCGGGCTCTGCATAATAAACGTCAAAGTTTGCCCAGATACGTACGGTGTTGAATCCGATCTTCTGGCAAAGCGCGAGCTCTCTCTCGGCAGTCGCGAGCTTTTCCTCGGATTTGTAGCTCTGGAACATGTCAAGACGGTTTGCGCAGTCGCTGCCAATAAAGTTGCAGCCGCGAAGCCAGCCCTGTTTTTCGTACCACTCGTTCGCTTCTTCGATAGTCCACTGTCTTTTCATTTGTTTTCTCCTTTTGTGAGTTGTTATATATATTTTATATGTTTTGGGTGCTTTTGTCAATGATGGTTTTTGATGTTACGTTCGATTATTGTAGGGACCGGCGTCCTCGACGGTCCGAGGCGATTGTTTGTTTCGGGCGATTCGTGAATCGCCCCTACGGGTTGTCGCTCATTTTCTCGTCAGACAAACGACACTTTCGACGTGGGTCAAGACGACAAAAGGTATATTTCAAAGTTCTATTGTTGCCGCATATCCTTTCAATATCTGTTCAATTTCACTTTCGTTTTCATAGAATACGTTATCACATTCGTCAAGAATTTCGTCAAGTTTATCCTCTTGGTCGTCATTCCCGTCGTATTCTAAATAAGCGTTGTAAGCGGTCACGAGATTTTGCTTTAATATGCCATTCAAAATAGTATAAAGAACTGATATTGCTTGCGGTAAGTCAGAAGTGTTTGAAACGTTATCAAAAAACTGCATATGGCCGCCGTTATTGATTTCACTTTCATATGTCATAAGTTCGGCGTATGGTGAAGATGCCTTTTCTTCTGCCCACAAATCCCACATCGCATTCCATTTCAACTCTTCGATAGGTTGTTCTTTCTTTTTCTTCCTGAATAAATCAAAAAAACTCATAAATATAAAAATCCTTTTTCTCGATATGTTATACCAAACTGCTGTAAAATGCACTTTCGAGTTTCGCTCAAAACTCACTTTTGTCCGTTTATTTTGGACTTAACAGTGGTAATCGAAGCAATCAACATTCTTCGGATCTTACCACACTTGTTTCGTAGGGATTTGAAAGTAAGCTCATCAATAATACCGCTCTTACATAAAACACTAAGCCAAGTTTCGGCTTCGTTCGCTTCCTTTTGAGCTATTTCGAGCTTATGAACAAAGTCAGCATTACTCTCGGCATATTTTGCCTCCGCTATATTCGCGCCGATTGAAGATGCACTGCGAATAAGTTGCTTTGTATATTCAGGACGTCCTTTTATTTTTGAGCATAATTCAGTAATCTCAACTGCAAATTCGATCGCAAGTTCGTGTGAGGTTTTTGCCATAAATACTCCTTTTTGGTCCACCTGCGGCGGAGTGATATAGACGGCGTTGCCGTCGTGATATAGCGCAACTTCGCCGCGCGTGATATGCTTGCTACGCAAGCGTGATATAGCCTCGCGTTGCTCGGCGTGATATGTGCACTTCGTGCGCGTGGAGCGTGAAAATTCCTTACGGCTCCGCAGAGCCATATCACGACACCGTAAGGTGTCCATATCACGCACCGACAGGTGCATATCACGAATTCCGTAAGGAATTTTATATTACGGCGCAACGCGCCCATATCACGTCGCTTTGTCTGACCGCGTCAGACAAACGACACTCTCAACGTGGGTCAAGACTCCAAAAGGTATATTTTTGTGCCAAAAAAGGGGGGTGTAACTCCAAAAGGTATATTTTCGATGCTCAATTTTTTTATTTTTACTTCAAATTCTTGCTTAAATTGTAATCAATCTGTCTAAACAGTCTGTGCGTGGAAACAAATAAGCAAATAAACACAATCAGAAGTGCCAGCATGACCACACAACAAAATGACATTCCAATCACACCGAATAAATCAAAAGGAGAAAATTGGGCGAAAAGACAAACTGACATTAAAACTGTTAATGCAAGTATGATTGCAAATAAAATCGTATAGGCAGGATAATGATACAGTCTAAACTCTTTTTTGAACGATGCTTGATTGTACTCAGAGCAAATCGTCACATCAGTCGTTTCCATACCTATAATTTCAATATCGGGGCCAGAAAATCGCCTTGTTGTTTTATCGTACTTGGGAGAAATAAATTTAAGAACAATATTTTCTGTCGGTACAATTTTGAAAGTCTTTTTCACATCAAAGGGCTTTGCATCATAGAAAAATTTATGTATTCCGATTCCGTTATCGTTGTCCGCAAAAAATATGATTGGAGAAAGCAAGAAGAAAAACAAATATGCAAAGAAACGACCAATAGGATTTTTAATCTGTTGTATATCGTTCCTTTTGTATTCAACATGAACCTCGATTTTATCGGTGTTTGGAACATCAAAAGAAACTTGCTTGTCCTTCGTAGTCAGGTCTTTTGTTTTTCCATTTACAGATACAGCCAAAGTGTCCTCAAATTCTTCGTTGCCAAGCGTGAATGAGACTTTCATATATTCTCCTTTCGATATGTTATCCTAAACTGCTGTAAATTGTATTTTCGAGTCTTGCTCAAAAATCTCATTTGTCCCTGATAAAAATCAGGGCGATTTTTGATTTTGAACACCGTTTTTTGAAACTCTTTTCAAAAATCACTCAAAAAAGCTCGTTTTTGCTTATTTTAAGCCAATTTTGACTCATTTTCGCGTCAGACAAACGACACTTTCCACATGCCCCGTCCGAGAAAACATATCCGCCGCGAAGGCTTTCGTGACATTGTATCCGTTTTCGCTAAACACCTTACAGTCGCGGGCGAGGGTATCGGGATTGCAGGAAACGTAAATGACTCTCGGCGGCGCGATTTCGGAGATCTTCTTTACAAGCTCGGCGGAGCACCCCTTACGAGGGGGATCGACCACGATGACGTCTGCGCCTGTAATTTCGGGAGAATTTGCATCGCCGCAGATGAATTTCGCGTTAGTCATACCGTTTGCCGCCGCGTTTTCTTTCGCGTTTTCGACGGCCTCGGGAATTATCTCGACTCCGACAAGCTCGGCATCGGGAAAGTTCTTTATCATCGAAAGACCTATCGTTCCGATACCGCAGAAAAGGTCAACAAGTCGCTCGCCGGCACTCAGCTCTGCTAGCTCTGCCGCCTTTTTGCAGATAAGCTCGGCGCACTCTCTGTTTACCTGATAGAATGATCTCGGCGAGATCTTTACTTTCAGTCCGCAGAAGATGTCCTCGATGGTATCCTTGCCCCAAAGGGTGACGTTTTTATCGCCGAGAATTACGTTCGTGCGCTTTTCGTTTATATTAAGAATTATTGATTTTATAGCAGGGAAGCGCTCGGCGAGAGCTTTGCAAAGCTTGTCCGAGTGCGGAATACTTTTGCCGTTTATAACGAGGCAGACCATGATCTCACCGCTTCCGCGACCTTTTCGCAGGTAAATATGGCGCACGAGTCCTTTTCCGCTCTCAAAATCGTAGGTTGAGATTCTGTTTTCTCTGCCGAATTTTACTATTTCGTCGAGAATTGCGTCAAATTCTTTATCCTGTGCCATGCAGTCTGAAACCTCGACTATTTCGTGAGAGTGCTCGGCAAAAAAGCCTATCTTCCAGTTCTCTCCGACGGGGTATTGCACCTTGTTTCGGTAAGAGTCGGGACAGTCTGTTGATAGAATGTCCTCGATCTCCACCGCAAGTCCGACCTTTTTAAAGGCGTTTTCCACGTAGTTTTTCTTAAAAAGCTTTTCACTTTCGTATCTGACGTGACGGAAGGAGCAGCCGCCGCAACGCTTAAATGACGGGCAGGTGTTTTCTTCTCTGATAGGCGAGGGCTCGAGGATCTTATTCACTCTCGCCACCGCATAGTCCGAAAGATTTTTTATTATGCCGATTTCAAGCTTGTCCCCCGTAACGCCGCCGCGAACAAAGACGACCTTGCCGTCGATCTTGCAGATGCCTGCGCCGAGGTTGTTCATATCACTTATTTCTACCGTGTAGAGATCGTTTTTCTTCATTTCTTATAGTTTCCTTTGTATTTTGGCGGAAAGTCGTCGCGCTTTTTGAAAAATTGATAGAAATTACACTTTATCATACCGTTATAAAGCTTTCTGACCTTGTCCGCGCGCCGTCCGTAGAGTCGCTCAAAGCCCTCGTGAGAGGTGAGAACGTATATCTGCCAGTTGTCGAGATGGGAAAAGGCGCGTCCCATATTTCGGTAGAGCTCCTCGACCTGCCCCATCGAGAAAAGTCGCTCACCGTACGGCGGATTGCATACGACCGTGCCGCGTCTGCCGCCGGTCTTTATTTCGAGAGCGTTTCTCTCAAACGCCTTGACGTGTGCGCCGACTCCTGCGCGGCGGATATTTTCGCGAGTGAGCTCGACACAGCTCATATCAATATCCGAGGCGTAGACCTCAAATGTCGAGTCTGTTTTTATATTATCCTGCGCCTCTTCGCGCGCCGTTTTCCATATATTTGCCCCTATCTGAGGGAATTTTTCACTGTCAAAGCGGCGGTTCATACCGGGGGCGCGATTTGTCTGCATGAGCGCGGCTTCGATTGCGATAGTTCCCGCGCCGCACATAGGATCCCAGAAGAGCACGTCCTCTCTCGGTCGGGCGATCTTAACGAGCGCGGCGGCGAGAGTTTCGCGCAGAGGTGCCGCGTTCGACGCGGGACGGTAGCCTCTCTTATGGAGTGCAACGCCCGAGGTGTCTATCATAAGGCTTGCCACGTCGTTCAGAATGAAAAACTCGACTCTGTAAAGCGTGTTATCCTCGGGGAAAAGCGAGATATGATATTTCGTTTTAAGACGCTCCACTATCGCCTTTTTGACTATCGACTGACAGTCGGGAATACTGAAAAGCTTGCTTTTAACAGAGTGTCCCGAAACGGGGAATGCATCGCTCTGTCCTATAAAATCCTCCCAAGGGAGAGCCTTCGTGCCCTCAAAAAGCGAGTCGAACGTGTCGGCGGTAAACTCGCCGAGCTTTATATAAAGCCTCTCGGCAAAGCGCATACCGATATTGCAACGAGCTACCGCCGAAATATCTCCGACAAAGGTCACGCGACCGTCGATAGTCGATATACGCCTGTAACCGAGGGCGTCAATTTCTTCTCCTAAAAATTTTTCAAGTCCGAAAAGACAGGTGGCAACATAGGTAAGCTCCATTTTCTCTTCTTTCCTTTCTTTTGAACGTATGGATTTTATTTTCCTTCAAAGCCGACAACGAATCCGTTTTCTCCGCTTTGACAAAGGTCGCCTGCTATGACGTTGCCTCTGTAAACTATGACGCTTGCAAATACCTCACCGCTTGCACCCTCGAAGTTTTTGACCTCAAAGGTGTATCTCGTTACCGATTTGCGACGGTATTTTGCAAGATCAAGCCCCTGTCGTTTCTGGATCTCGTTGTACTCGGTAAATACACTGTCGAAATCGGAAGGAACCTTGATTTCGACGCTTTCTGTCGGCTCACCCGACACTTCCCAACCGAACTGCTTTAAAAACTCGGCGGCGTCAGACGCGCTTTTTACGCCCGAATAGGATATGCCGTCGGTGTCGGTTTCGATCGCTCCGTAGGACGGAACGGCAAGAATGAGAGCAACGAGTATAAGCGCGGCGAAGCTGAGCGTGAATGCGGCTTTAAGACTCGATGCCTTGAAAGAATAAACGAACATTTCAGATAAACCTCCGCAAAATAAATTATAAATAACTGTAATAAATTATATTTTGCGCGGTTTGTCCGTATTCCGTAAATTTTCAATATTTAGTCTGTCATGTAAGATATAGAGGGTAGCCCTCTGCCCGAAAAACGAGCAGAGGGCGTAGCTTTAATACCGGTCTGTCTGATCGCCCTTATGCTTTTGCTTTATCTGTGCTTCGAGCATAAGGTCCTTGACCTTCATAAGGCGGGTAGTATTTCCGCGCTCTACTTCGTCAAGCTTCATTTTTATCGTCTTTATGGTTTTCTCGTACTGAGGTATCATAATGTATTCGAGCGCGTTGACACGGCGGCGAGTCTTTTCGATCTCCTCCGCAAGCATCTGAGCGGTCTTTTCGGTTTCTGCGAGCTTTATCATATCGGGAAGAAGCTCGGTCAACTCTCCGACCGCGTCGTCAAGCTCTCCGGGCGTAAAGGCAAAGCCGTAGTTATAGCCGCCGCCTTCGCTGCCTACTATGTCGAACTTATATACGGGAACGTTTACGCTCATCATATTTTTATATTCGACGTTAAGTGAGCATTCGCTTTTCGGGAGCATAAGCGCTTCTTCGAGCATTTTCGGCGAGCTTACCGCAGAAGCGAGTGTGAAGCTCCGGTGGACGCTCATTATTCTTTTTTCTATATCCTCGCGCAGGGCTTTGTTCTGGCGCACGACTTCAAGGAAAAGCTTCATAAGCTCATCTTGCTTGTCTTTGAGAAGCTTGTGACCGCGTCTTGCGGTGGTTAGCCTCGCATTTATGCGCTTCATTTCCATACGCGTGGGATTTACGCGAATTTCAGCCATAGGCTTTTTCCTCGGTTTCTACTGGATTTTAATCGTTTTTCTCCTGATAATACTTTTCAATAAATTCAGGCTTGATTCTTTTGAGCTCGCTCCTTGGCAGTATCGAAAGCAGCTTCCAACCGATGTCGAGAGTTTCCTCAATATCGCGGTTTTCATAGAAGCCCTGATTTATATACTGATCCTCGAACTCTTCGGAGAATTTGGCGTAAAGGCGGTCCATAGGAGAAAGCGCCGCCTCTCCGAGAACGACCATAAGCTCCTTTGCCTCTTTGCCTCTCGCATAGTTTGAGAAGAGCTGGTTCATTACGTTAGCGTGATCCGCACGTGTTTTGCCGTCGCCGATACCCTTGTCTTTCAGACGCGAAAGAGAGGGCAGAACGTCAACCGGCGGAGCCATGCCCTTGCGGTAAAGATCACGAGAGAGGATTATCTGTCCTTCGGTGATGTATCCGGTAAGGTCGGGGATAGGGTGAGTCTTGTCGTCCTCGGGCATTGTGAGTATCGGGATCATAGTGATACTTCCGTCCGAGCCCTTCTTTCTTCCCGCACGCTCGTACATTGTTGCGAGGTCTGTATAAAGGTTTCCGGGATAGCCGCGGCGTCCGGGAACCTCTTTGCGCGCCGCCGATACCTCGCGGAGTGCTTCCGCGTAGTTCGTAATATCAGTCATAATTACAAGGACGTGCATTCCGCAGTCAAATGCAAGATGCTCTGCGGCGGTAAGTGCCATACGGGGAGTCGTTATACGCTCGATAGCCGAGTCGCTCGCAAGGTTGATAAAAAGTACGGTTCTGTCGATAGCGCCCGTCTTTTTGAAGTCGGAAATGAAGAAATCCGCCTCCTCGAAGGTGATACCGATAGCCGCGAAAACAACCGCAAACTTCTCGTCCTTTCCGCGAACCTTAGCCTGACGCGCGATCTGTGCCGCAAGATTTGCGTGCGGCAGACCTGAGCCCGAGAAGATCGGGAGCTTCTGTCCGCGAACGAGGGTGTTGAGTCCGTCGATCGTCGAAATACCCGTCTGAATAAATTCGTCGGGATACATACGTGCCGCCGGATTTATAGGTGTTCCGTTTATATCAAGTGTCTTTTCGGGAATGATGCGCGGACCGTCGTCTATCGGCTCGCCCATTCCGTTGAATACTCGACCGAGCATATCCTGCGAAACGGGGAGCTGAACTCCGTGACCGGAAAAACGCACCTTGCTTGTCGAGAGGTTTAGTCCTGCCGCATTGTCGAAGAGCTGAACGAGTACGTTCGAGCCGTTTACTTCAAGCACGCGGCAACGGCGGATCTCGCCGTTTTCGAGCTCGATCTCGCCGAGCTCGTCGTATTTTACGCCGTCGATCTGCTTTATAAGCATCAGAGGTCCGGCGACTTCTTCTATTGTTCTGTATTCTCTTATCATAATTTCTCCATATTAAGCTTACTTATGAATTTTCAGATCTGAGATGACTTGGAAACGGCATTGTCAAGCTCTTTGTCGATCTCTCTTACAATAGCATCGAATGCCGCGGAGAAGTTTTCACTTTCTATGCCCTTGGCACGTCCGATCTGCTCTCTGACTGCGAGGTTTGCAATATCCTCGATGTCCGCACCCTTCGAAAGAGCCTCTGAGGCTTTTTCGTGGAAGTAGAGGATAAGCTTCATCATTTTATCCTGCTTTTCGAGAGGAGTGTACGAGTCGATGTCCTCGAAAGCGTTCTGTTGTAGGTAGTCCTCGCGGATAGAGCGCGCAACCTCGAGAGTGAGTCTATCGCTAGATGAAAGAGCGTCCATACCGACGAGCTTTACGATCTCGTCGAGCTCGCTTTCTTCTTGGAGTATCTTCATAAATTTAGCTGTGTTGTCGTTCCACTCGGGAGAAACGTTTGTCGAGAACCACTCGGCAAAGCGGTCACGGTAGAGCGAATAGGAGGAAAGCCAGTTGATGGCAGGGAAGTGACGGCGGTAAGCAAGAGATGCGTCGAGTCCCCAGAATACCTTGACTATACGGAGCGTTGCCTGAGCGACAGGCTCGGAAAGGTCACCGCCGGGAGGGGAAACCGCTCCGATTGCAGATACCGCGCCGACTCGTTTGTCGTTTCCAAGACAAACGACCTGTCCGGCTCTTTCGTAGAACTGAGCAAGACGGGAGGTGAGGTATGCGGGATAGCCCTCTTCGCCGGGCATTTCTTCAAGACGGCCGGACATCTCGCGCAGTGCTTCTGCCCAGCGCGAGGTCGAGTCGGCGATTACCGCGACCGAGTATCCCATATCTCTGAAATATTCTGCTATCGTTATACCGGTGTATATCGAGGCTTCACGCGCCGCAACCGGCATATCCGAGGTGTTTGCTATAAGAACTGTACGCTTCATAAGCGACTCGCCGCTTTTTGGGTCGCGAAGCTCGGGAAATTCGAGAAGAACGTCAGTCATCTCGTTTCCGCGCTCGCCGCAACCGACGTAAACAACGATGTCAACGTCGCTCCATTTTGCGAGCTGATGCTGAACGACTGTCTTTCCGCTTCCGAAAGGACCGGGAACGCAGGCGGTACCGCCTTTTGCAAGAGCAAAAAGCGTATCTATCGAGCGCTGACCGGTTACCAGAGGAGTTACAGGGGGAAGCTTTTCAGAGTAGGGACGTGCAATACGTACCGGCCACTTCTGAGAAAGGGTGATGTCGATTATCTCGCCGCTTGCCGTTTCGAGCTTTCCGATAACATCCTTTATGGTATAGTCGCCGCTTTCAATGGCGATTATCTTACCTGATGTCTTGGGCGGAACAAGTATTTTGTGAACTACGAGCTCGTTCTCGCGAACGGTTCCGTAAACATCACCGCCGACGACTTCGTCACCTACGTTTACGCTCGCCTCAAAGGACCAGACCTTTTCCGTAGAGAGTGCGGGAACGTCGATACCCTTGATTATGTTAGTGCCGTATTTTTCATAAATAACGTCGAGAGGACGCTGAATTCCGTCGTAAATACCGGTTATAAGACCGGGGCCGAGCTCGACCGAAAGGGGAGCTCCGGTCGAGATGACCTTGTCACCGCGACCGATGCCGGCGGTTTCCTCGTATACCTGTATCGAGGCTCTGTCGCCGTGCATTTCTATTATTTCTCCGATGAGCTTGGCTTCACCGACGCGCACGACGTCGAACATATTAGCCTCTCTCATACCCTCTGCGATAACCAGAGGGCCGGAAACCTTGACTATTCTTCCTTCTACCATTTTAAATAGTACCCCGCTGAAAAACGGTTCCTTTCTGACTTATAGGAGTTAAAATTTATTCTTTAAAGAGTATATCTGCGCCGATAGCGCGCTCTGCCGATTTTTTGATATTATGCATACCGATTCCGCGGCTTCCCGATTTGCCGGGGATCATAATGACTGCGGGAGTGGGAGAGTCCTTATAACGCGATATTGTTTCGGTGATCTCGCAGGCGAGATCCTCGGTTATATAAACTATCGCGTAGCCTTCCGCTGCAAGTCTTATGAGGGTTTTTGCCGCCTCTTCGCCCGAAGTGGCAGGGAAAACCGAAAAACCGACCGCGAGAAAGCCGAGCGTGCTTTCGCTGTCGCCTATTATAGCGATCTTATTCATTTTAAGGTCACCAACCTTTTTACTTTTAGTTGCCTGAAAATCAGAACTTTACGATATTTGCCTTAATCTTTTCACTCGGAACGGCGGTCTGCTTTGCGGCGATTACCATTCTGAGCATTTTTGTCGCGTAAGAGGCTTTTATAAGATAGGCAACGCATACCTCTGCGCCGAAAGCGACCTCCTTTGCAAGATCTACCTGCTTTATATAGATCGCCTCGCAAAGTCTTCCGAGAGTAGTGAGTGAAATACCGTCACTATCGGGAAAATCATAGCCCTTATCTTTGAGCGCGGAAAACAGTCCATTTTCTCCCGACTGCATAGCGCGAGCAAAGAAATCCGAGTCAAGCGAGCCACCCTTTATGAACATACTGTCAAAAAGTCCGGTGGTATCGCCCATACGGAGCACTCTGACGGCGGTCGTGATATTGGTCGTGTCGATCTTTATCTCAACCAGCTTTTTGAAATAGCCGTTACGGTACGAGCTTGCTATTTCGAGCATATCTGCATAGCAGGCGCCGTCGAGAATAGCGTCGATAAGCTTAGGATCTCCGCTCTCTGCAAAGGCTTTTTCTGCTTTTTCATAAGAAATAGCTATATTTTTCGGGAAAGCCGAGAGCTTTCCGCCTCTGACTTTTTCGAGCACCTCGCCCGACGGCACAGTTCCGAGATCAATAAAGAGATCTGTCGGATCCTCGCCCTCACGCGCGGCACACTTTATAACCGATTTTAAGTTGTGGCAATCATAAGAAGCTTTGAGGAAATTAAGTATTGCTCCCTGCGGCATTGCCTTGCCGATAACTCTGAATTCTTCGGCAAGATAGGCGTTTACCGTTTCTTCGGCGTCAATATTTCCGTTTTTCGAATATATCGCCTCTACCGAGTATTCGGAGAGCATCTTGCAGATCTCGGCAACGTCCCTTGCTTCTGCCATACGGATAAGCGCACCGTAATTTATACGGTGTGTTTCTCTCGTACGTGTCATAGCCGAAGCGTAGATATAGTCGTCACCCGAAACCTTTTCGCCTTTTTTTCGTATATTTTTCACGTTTATCATCGAAAACCCTCCGATTACGAGAAGAGTATGCGATAAACGTCGCCTTCGAGATCGTTTCTGAGCTGTGACAGGATAAGACCTATCGAGCAGTTTATCTCAATATCGCCTGCACGGAGAATGAAGCCTCCGTCGATATTTGCCGCGCCGTCTGAAACGGAAAGCTTCTTTCCTGCGCTCTTTGCAATATCCGCCGCCTCTTTTATCATAGACGCTCCGACTCTTGACTTGTCCTTTGTCGCAAGGAGTACCTCGTACGCCTCGCAGGCTGAGAGCTCGCCGTCTGTGTCCTGTTCAAGTGCGCGCTTTTCCGACTCTATCTGAGCCTTTACGGTAGATACGAGCATAATCGAGAGCATTTTTTCATAATCCGCATCGGGAAGAGAGATCAGTTTAAGACGCGCCTTTTCAAACGTTTCGTCTATCTTTGCGCTTTTGGCGTCAAGCATAATGTTGCGCGCGAGCTTTTCTGCCGACGTTTTTATGCGAGAGCGTGCATTTTCCGTATCTGCACTGATCTCTGCCTCTGCGCTTGCCGCGATCTCGGCGGCTTTTTTCTTATATTCTTCGGTAATCTCGCTCGCCGTCTTTTCTGCCGCGGCAATAATTTCGTCCGCTTCGCTCTGAGCTACCGAGATTATTCTTCCGATTATCTTTTCACTTGAATTCACAAAAGCCGTCCTTTCTGACAAACTGTGTCTGTTTGTAAATATCAGATAATATCAGATATTAGTAGAGAAGAACGAGAAGTGCGGATACGAGAAGCGAGAAGAGCGCGTAGGTTTCAACGAGAGCCGCACTCGTGATAGCGGTACCGAACTTATCCTTCTGCTTGGAGATCATCTGAACGCCTGCGGCTGCAACCTTAGCCTGATGAATAGCCGAGATAAAGCCTACGAACGCGATGGGAAGGCAAGCAACAAGGAAGAACATACCCTGTTCGGTGGTAAGATTGAAGATTCCGCCGCTGCTGAGCGCGCCGCCCTTGAGCATTACGAGGAAGGCAACAACGAATCCGTAAAGTCCCTGAGTTGCGGGAAGAGCTTGAAGAATTATAGCCTTACCTGCTACCGAGGGATCCTCGGAGATAACGCCTGCCGCCGCCTGACCAACCATTCCGACGCCCTTAGCCGAGCCCCAACCTGCAAGACCGACTGCAAGGAACGCACCGAGAAGCGCGAGCGCCGAGCCGAAAGTCATATCGCTGAGATACTGTGCGAAAGTGAAAGAAGTTGCCTGGGTAACTGCTTCTGTGAGAATTGTAAACATTGTGTTTTCCTCCGATTTTATAAGTAAATATTTTTTGTTTTATAATCAGTCCCGCTCTTCGGGATCTGCTATTTTGGTGTATTTCTCACGCGTTGTGAGAGGCGAGAATTTCCGTCCGCCGTCCTCGTAGAATTTTCCGAAGAACTCAATATATTGCAGACGGCTCGCGTGAACGAAGGTACCTATAATGTTGATACCGAGGTTAAGAACGTGTCCTATGATGATGACGATAACGAAGAGCACAAATCCGAGCGGACTCGGCAGGGCTATCGTTGCCAGAATGTTGAACACGCTTGCGATGATCGCAGACGTAAGTCCGAGCGCCATGATTCGCGAGTAGGATATAAGGTCGGAGGCAAATCCGACAAATCCGTACACCGCGCCGAAGCTTCCGACTATCCTTCCGAAAACCCCCGTCTTTTTAAGAGCTCCGCCTATCATCATAACTATAATTCCGATTGCGAGGACGATAAGTCCGCCGTTTCCGATGATGAAATAAAGCCCTGCACCCGCAAAGACGATGAACCAACCGCCTACGTCAAAGAATGCAAACAGGAAGGATCTGTCACGGCAGACCACGTAGAACTGTATTGCAAGACCTGCGAGCATATGGATAAGTCCGACTGCAAGCGAAACGACGATAAGGGTTATCGGATCGCCGAGCGTGTCGATAAGTGTGAGCGGCATCGTAAACGCCTCTCCGCCGAACGCTTGAACGAGAGCCGACGGCAGATCGCCGAGATAGCTTCCGAAGAACACTCCGCACACCGTACAGGACACTCCGCATATGGCAAAGAGCCTTACCAGCTGCTTCACACCCTTCGGAAGATCGAGCTTCTTTATCGCCCAAAATCCGCCGAGTGCGAGAATAAGTCCGTAAACCACGTCGGCAAGCATCATTCCGAAGATTATGAAATAGAACACTGCCATTATCGCGGTCGGATCAAACGATCCGTATTTCGGGAGAACGTACATATCGATTATGCTTTCAAACGGAGTGAATATCGACTTGTTTGAAAGCTGAACGGGAACGTCGTCACCCTCTTCGGGATCTGAAAATTCGTAAAAGCAGTCGTAATTTGAAAGTATGCTTTCTATCGCTCCCGTTTTTCTTTCGGGAACCCAACCCGAGAGAATTACTGCCGATTTCGTGCAGATGAGTCTTTTTTCTGCCTCGACCTTTGCTATCTGCGAATCGACCACGTCGCAGGCGAGCCGCAGAGTGTCGCAGGACTGCGCGAGCTTTTTGAGAGAGGCGTCAAGACCTATCCGCTCGGAGTCGAGCTCGGCGCTTCTTGCTATGAGCTTTTCGTATTCCTTTGCGGCAGAGTCCTCATACGCCGAGAAATCCGAGCGTATAAATCCCTTGCGAGAGAGCAGGGAGCCTACTCTGTCGGCATCTTCTTTAAGTGAAAATATGCAGACATAAGATGCTACATCGTTTTCGGACACCGCTTCTAAAACGGCGTTTTCACATTCGGTAGCGAGCTCCTCTCTGAGCGCTTCGAGCGATACCGCCTTCGGCAGAGCTCCGAGGATCATTTCGGTAGAAGCCGTACCTCTTACCGAAAGCTTTACGTCAAGCGCCTTCCAGGGTGTAAGCGCGGCGAGAGCGGTACGTATCCGAGCATCCTCTGCAAGAGATGCATCAATTTCGCTAAGCACCTCGCTTGCACGCGAAACGAGAGCATCCGCGTCGTCGAGAACAAGCCTCTCGGGACTGTCGTAGACCTCTTTTGCGTACGCCTTTCTTTTTGCGAAAAGACCGCCGCTCGCTTTTTCGTGCGCTTTAAGAAGAGAAAGCGTCCTCTCGTACCGAGCGAGCTTTTCGGAGAGCTCTGCAAGTCTTTGTGAAAAGCGCTCGTCGGGAGATATACGCCCGTCGTCGCCGAGGGCTTCCAAGGCATCGGAAACCTCGACGCTGCCTGTCCACATAAGCTTTTGCATAAGCTCGTCTGCGTCACACGCCGCGGCGGCAAGCGAAAGCTTTTTCATTGTGACTATTGCCATATACTTCCTACCTTCCCGATTATGAAATTCACCGCATCGGGTATGTTGGCGGAGGCGGCTGCGCAGACGATAAGAGCCTTGTTTTCGGCTTCGGCTCTCGTTTTTTCAAGAACCTCGGCAGAAACTCTTGCGCTTTCTGCGGCAAGACTCTTCTTTTTAGCCGACGCTTTTTCTCTGATCTCGCGGCAGAGCGAATCACCGCTCAGCCTTGCATCCGAGATCATCTCGGCGGCTTTTGCATTTGCCGCTTTTTTTATGTCAGACGCACGCGCTTCGGCTTCAAGTATATCGTCGAGTATTTTGCCCGTCATACAAATCATTCCTTTCACTTGACTCTGTTTTATGAGTCAAATATATTTTCATTTACCGACTGCACAAAATAAGTCAGTATAATCTAACATATTATATCATATACCCGCCCTGAATTTCAATAGAATTTACTAAATAAAGGAATTTTCTGACCTTTTCACAAATTTTGCACCTCAATATTGTCTATTTTGCAGATACGAAGCCCCATAAGAGAGTCTGCTGTATCGCGTTTTTCGGTAAAAGCACTGTTTTTTTTGAACGTATAGAGCTTTGAGCCCGAAAGATAAAATGAATATTTGTACCGTCTTTCACGTTTTGAAAAGTCACGAGCTTTTTTTAGAGTCATATTTTTAGTATCGAAGGTGAGCGCTCTCAGGGTAAAAAGCTTCTTGCTATTTGAATATTCAAGCCTCGTTTCGCACCTTGCCGAAAGATATTTTTTTCCTAAAAACGAGAAACGCCAGTTAAGGAAAGCGTTTATCGGAATTCCGAGCTCGCGCCTTATCTCGCGCAGTCTTTTTTGTTCGGAAACGAGCCTGTCAAGCTCGGGAAAAAGCTCTTTTTCGGCAAAGGCTTCAAGATACTCCAAATAGCCCTGTGCGGTATCTGTGAAAAGTGAGTTTGGAAATTTGTCGTCGGTTACCTCGGGAATTTCAATTGAGTAGACGACCACCTCTCGTCCGAGATGAGATATTTTGCCGCTTTTTCGCGTGAGCGATATGTCATGAAGAGTCATATTTTGTTGTCCTTTCGGTATAAGATGCGCTACCATTATATGCAGAAAAGGTCTGAGCTTTACAGTCGGGACAAAAAAGCTTACCCCTGCCGTTTCGGCAGGGGTAAGCTTGCTTTTTTACTTTTTACGTAGCCTTTCGCAAAGCGAGGCGTCGGGAGTGACGAGAGCGCTCCAATAGGTGTTGTAGGTTACAAAACCCGGCTTTGACGCCGCAGGCTTTTTGATGTGTCGCACTAGCGTATAGTCAACCGAAACGTTCTTTGACTCTGAAAGGGAAGAGTTGACCGCCGCGACGGTCGCCGCCTCGGTGAAGTCCTCGGCAGGCGGCTCCTCTCTGCCGTCAAGCAACATTATGACATGACTGCCCGGCGCACCCTTTACGTGAAACCACCAGTCGCTCTTCTCGGCAAATTTAGTTGTCAGATAATCGTTTTGCAGGTTGTTTTTTCCGCAGAGCAGACGGTATCCGCCCGAGGTGATATATTCGATCGGTTTTCCGGTATTCTGCGCTTTTTTTGCGGGATTTTGCTTTTTCTGCGCAGAAGCGTAGCCCGCCTCTGTGAGCTCGCGTCTTATCTCGTCGAGCTCGCTCTGACCACACGCGCGCGACAGACTGTCGAGAACCGAATCAATATACGCTATCTCGCGTTCGGTCTGCTCGATCTGCTTTGATATTTCACGCTCGGCGTTCTTCATTTTGGTATATTTTTTGTAGTACGCCTGAGCGTTCTGAGCCGGAGTGAGTCGGGTGTCGAGAGGGATAAGTATTTCGGGAGTATCCTCGACGTAATAGTCGATAACTCTCGCGTGTGACATACCCTTTTTTAGAGTATAGATGCTCGCCGTTATAAGCTCGCCGAATTTACGCATCTCTTCCTTCTTTTCGCACTCTTCGAGCTCGGAGAGCTGGAGCGAGGTCTTTTTTTCAAGACGGCTTTTCGTGTTCGAAAGAAGCTTGAAAATATCTGCGGCGCGCTGCTTTACACGCTCGGTGTTGTCACGGGTAGAGAAAAACGCCTCGATGAGCTCGGAAATACTGCCGAAAACCTGCGTTTTCATTCCCGAATACTGTAAAAGATCGAAAAATGAATATTCAATCGGGCGCGAGTCCTCGTCGGTGATCATTACCGCCTTGAAGCGTTTTGATCTTAGTATCTCCACAAACTCGAAAAAGGCGTCGCAAAGAGCCTCGGGAGAGTCGGAAACACTCTGAACGCTTCTGTACGCTATCTCTCTTGCGACAGTCGAGGAAATTCCGAGATATGTGTCGGTTATGAACTTATCCGAGCGTTTTTCGCAGTCCCTTGCCGACAGGAGAAATCCCTCTCTGGTTTCTTCGAGCGGATTTTTCCTATTTTGCATAGGCGGCGCCTCGTATAACATTCCCGAGAGTACCTGACGGACCCTGCTGGTCGTGAAGTCAACGGGGCGTACTGCGCCGAGGATCTTCATATTCTCGTCACGGCAGAAGATTATATTACTGTATTTTCCCATGATCTCGGCAACAAGAGTTACCTTGAAGGGGTATCCGAGGTCGTCGTGCGCTTCGAAATCAATAAAGATTATTCTTTCAAATCCGAGCGTTCTGACCTCTGTTATTTTTGCACCCGTCAGATACTTTCTGAGCATCGTGCAGAACATCGGCGGCGAGGCGGGATTTTCCTTGTTGTTTGCAGATAAATGTATTCGCGGATTATTTGGAGATGCCGATACGGCAAGTCTGAAATTTTCCCGTCCGAGATGGAGCAGTAAAACTATCTCGTCACGCTCGGGCTGGTGGACCTTTTCCACTCGCGCGCCGACGATCCTTTCGCTTAGCTCGCTTGCGACGGCGAGGATCATTCCTGCGTCAAAAGCCATGTCTGTCAGTCCTCCGTATCACTGTTGTCGTCCTCTTTTTGAGAGAATTTTTTCATATTTATACGCTCTGCGACGGCAAGAGCAAAAAGCTCGTCCGCCTCGATAAGAATTGCCGTTCTTTTTCCGTTTACCGTGGTTATATAAGCGTACAGGCGTGTGCGCGGAGAAAGGTTCGCGCATACGTTTTCGGTCCTTACGACCGAGTGCTTTTTGAGATCCTTTTTGCTTTCTATACGAACTAAAAGATCGCTTGCCTCTATGTCAATACTTATAAGCGTGTTCGGCACTCTGCCTGCAACTCTTACGACCTCGAATTTGTCGCTTGATACGGCGTAGGTGTACTCGTAGATCATATATCTTGCGGCGATGTAAAGCATTGCTACGGATATGACAAAAACGAGAACTTGACCGATCACCTTGTAGCTTGTCTGAAATGCCGTAATTACGGCTAAAACAACAAGAAGTGAGAAGAGTATTATTTCGACCGTCTTTGCGACCTTGGCGTAACGTTTGGGCTTGTATTTAAGCATCGGTGCTTCCTTTCTATAAATAGGCAATGTTTGTGAGAACGTTATCTCCTTTGATAAGTATTATGGCATACGAGGGTTTGTTAAGCTCCCTCGGGCAGGAGATGCTTCCCGGGTTTATAAGATATATTCCTTTTTCCGAGTCACTCTCGGGAGAAAGATATTTATTTTCGGGCAGATGGGTATGACCGTAGAGAATAAAATCGACGTCGGAAGCCTTTTCCTTTGCAGTCGAAATGAGAACCTTGCGACCTGATTTTACTCCGTAAAGATTTCCGTGTGTCATAAAAAATTTCTTACCGCCGATAATGTATATCGCGTGCGGAGCCTCGGCATACGGACACATAAAGGCGAGGTCACAGTTGCCGAGCAGGGAATATCCGACGATCTCTCTTTGACGGCAGAGCGTGTTAAACTCTCTTGCGCCGTCCCCGAGATGCACGAACGCGTCGGCGTCACCGTGCATATCAAAGACCTTGCTGAGATTTGTGATAACTCCGTGAGAATCGGATACTACTATTATTTTTCTTTCCATAAATAACTCTCTTTGAAGATGAAATGTCAACTGAGAAAAATATGCATATACTGTCCTTGAAAGGTAAATCCTACTACGAAAAGCGAAAGGAACAGTTGCAAACATGAGAAAATACGACATAACTGCCGAGGACATAGAGAAGCTGAGATCGCTCGCCGAGCTTGACGACGAAACATTTTCCGCTCTGCTTTCGTCCGTCCTTGCCGCGCTCGGAGCATCAAGAAATCAAGCGGCTATGATGCGCTCAAACAGCGGTGCTATACGCTCGATGCTTTCAAACGCCAGCGACAGTGATATAAGACGGCTCGCACAACGTCTTGGACCTCGGAAAACTTCCGAGATACTCGACCTTGTCGGCGGCGGCTCGTCCGACGGCGAAGAAAATACGTAACGACATAATTTGAAAGGTATGATGGCAGAAATGAACTCGAATATCGGAAATATGGGCGATATGGGCTCGATGCTTTCAAAGCTGCTCGAGGATCCCGAATCGCTCGGAAAGGTTATGAATATTGCGAGCACTCTTTCCTCGTCCGGTGTCCTTAACGGGATCTCTCTCGGTGGCTCCGACAAGGCGGAAAATGCCGAGGCTCGCGAAATTAAAAGCGAAAGCGTATCAAAACAAAATATGCCCGAGGCGCGACGGGAGGAGGACTTTAATCGAAGGCAGGAGCGAAGGATCAGACCTTGTGATCGGATACGTCTGCTTGAAGCTATGCGCCCATTCCTCAGCGACGACAAGCGGGATAAGCTCGAAGTCGTCATCAAGATCATCGGACTCGCGGACGCCGCAGGCGGCCTTTACGCAGTTAAAAGGTGACGGGAGGGTGAGAGGAGTTGTATAGCAGAAAATTTTACGGCACCGACCGTGTCGGGCGCAGAGGAGCTGCACAGGCACCCCAAAGTACGCCTGCGAAGGCTCCGGGTGTCGGGAGTGCCGCCACGCGAGGTGACTCGGACACCTTTCCGAGATGGGCGGTAAATATTCCCGTCACTGACGAAGGATCAGATACCGAAAAAATACGTATTGAACCCAAGGATTTTCTTCCCGAAAAGGAGGATACAGCGTCGGTATATCCCGAAAGACCGCCGACAGAGTCGGTACCCGACGCCTCGGAAGATCAAACTCCCGAAACGGTAGAAGAAAGTCCGAGCGAGAGCGTAGGCGCGTACGAAAAAACGGCGGAGATGCCGAGCCTTCGCAGTATGACGCTTGAAGATATGATGCTCACAGGACTTCTTATGCTCGGAAGCTCGGGCGAGTACGACGATGAGATAATGCTCATTCTCGGACTTATCCTTCTGATAGGTGCCTGATAAAATTATATAAATTGGGAAATTGCACCGCAATTTCCCAATTTTCTTTATACCACGTTTCCCGTATATTCGGGTGAGCCCGGCACACATTTGAGCCAGAGCGGAAGATTTGAGTCCATATCGACGAAGGCTCCGCCGCGCATTACGGCGACCTGTCTGAACTTTCGTGAGTTATCGTAAAAATAGGCAACGTCACAGTAGGGAAGCAGACGAGCGAGATTTCCGGACATAGCGTCAAAACGCTTACGTATAACCGCTTCTTCGATTCCGTGACCGCCGTTTGCCACTCTCTGACGAACGCGTTCGATCGCCATTTCCACATTCTCTATTCCAACGAAATAGAGAATGATGTTATAGCCCGCGTCCCGCGCCTGCTTTGCATAGCGTACGATCGCTTCGCCGGGCAGAGTCGTTTCCTGATTTATACTTACTCTTTTTTCAATAGACTCCGCGAGAAGGCGCATAGCACCGCGCGCGGCTTTAAGCTGGACGAGCGTGTCACGCCAATCACCGAGCGAGGCGGCAATATCATCAACGCTCACTCTGACTCCGAGATCGGTGCTTGGCGAGAGAACGTTGTACAGCGCGGTCTTTCCCGCGCCGTTTATTCCCGCAAATATTATATAGTTGGGTTTTGCTTGGATCTCGTTCATTTTGACTGTGACCTCAATATACGTCTTTTACTTATTACAGAAGCGTCTGGTTGATTATCTTTTCCTGATCGAGCTGCATTTTAAGGTTGAGCAGAGTTCTGTAAAGGATCTTTTCGTTTCTGTCGAGAGTGACGAGAATCGCGTCCTCGAGCTCCGCGATGGTCAGCTGAGAAAAAAGAGAATTTATATTTTTCAGATTTTCACTGACTTCGATCTTAGCCTCCGCTTCGTTTGTGCCCGACTTTTCGGTCGTGAGAGCTTTGTCTGTATCGACTGTAAGCATACGGATATTTCCTCCATAAATTACTTGATTACTTTAATTTTATCATTTTTTTTCATTTTGACAATCACTTTTTACCATAAAAATTATAATTTACAAAAAATTTATCAATAATTCACAAAGAAAAGCGTCAGAAATTTGTCAAAAGGTCTTTACATTTCGACGATAAAGTGATAAAATAACGGTGTATGAAAAATAAATTATTTTCCGGAGGTATCACAAAGTGATAAACAGAAGAAAAGTATCGATGGACGGTAATACCGCCGCGGCGCACGTTTCTTACGCGTTCACCGAGGTAGCGGGTATTTATCCCATCACCCCTTCATCCAACATGGCTGAGGTTACCGACACTTGGTCGGCATCTAACAAGAACATTTTTGGCGAGCCTGCAAAGAACGTGTTCGGCACTAATGTAAAGGTTGTAGAGATGCAGTCTGAGGCAGGAGCTGCAGGTACAGTTCACGGTTCTCTCGCAGCCGGCGCATTCACCACCACCTACACCGCATCTCAGGGTCTTCTTCTTATGATCCCGAACATGTACAAGATCGCCGGTGAGCTTCTCCCTTGCGTAATTCACGTTTCCGCAAGATGCGTTGCTTCCCACGCGCTCAATATTTTCGGAGATCACTCCGACGTATATGCTTGCCGTCAGACCGGTTTCGCAATGATGGCTGAGTCTAACGGTCAGGAGGTTATGGACCTCGGTGCAGTTGCACACCTTGCAACCATCAAGGGCAGAGTTCCTTTCCTCAACTTCTTTGACGGCTTCCGTACCTCTCACGAGATCACCAAGGTTGCTGCTTGGGATTACAAGGATCTTGCAGAGATGCTTGACTGGGATGCAGTTGCTGCTTTCCGTAACAGATCTCTCAACCCTGAAACTGCTCCCGTTCTTCGCGGATCTGCTGAAAACGGCGACATCTTCTTCCAGCACAGAGAGTCCTGCAACCCCTACTACGATGCACTTCCCGCAATCGTTGAGGAGTACATGGACAAGGTAAACGAGAAGCTCGGTACCAACTACAAGCTCTTCAACTACTACGGCGCACCCGATGCAGAGCGCGTTATTATCGCTATGGGCTCTGTTTGCGACGTTGCAGAGGAAGTTGTAGATTACCTTATGGCTAAGGGCGAGAAGGTTGGTCTTGTTAAGGTTCGTCTTTACAGACCTTTCGTTGCAGAGAAGCTTGCTGAGGCTATTCCTGCAAGCGCAAAGGTTATTTCGGTTCTCGACAGAACCAAGGAACCCGGCTCTCTCGGCGAGCCTCTCTACCTCGACGTAGTTGCAGGTCTTAACGAGTGCGGCAGAAGCATTAAGGTTCTCGGCGGCAGATACGGACTTGGATCCAAGGACACCACCCCTGCTTCGATCTTCGCAGTATATGCAAACATGGCAGGCGAGCAGAAGAACCACTTCACTATCGGTATCGTAGACGACCTTACCGGACACTCTCTTACCGAGATAGCTGCTCCTAACACCGCTCCCGTTGATATGATCCAGTGCAAGTTCTGGGGACTCGGCGGCGACGGTACCGTTGGTGCTAACAAGAACTCCATCAAGATCATCGGTGACCACACTGACAAGTACATTCAGGCATACTTCCAGTATGACTCCAAGAAGACCTCCGGTATCACCATTTCTCACCTTCGTTTCGGTGATAGCCCCATCAAGTCTTCTTACTACATCAATAAGGCAGACTTCGTTGCTTGCCACAACAACGCGTACCTCAAAAAGTACGATATGATCAGCGACGTTAAGCCGGGCGGAAGATTCCTTCTCGACTGCCCTTGGAATGCAGAGGAGCTTGATGCTAACCTTCCTGCATCGGTTAAGACCTACATCGCTAAGAATAATATTGAGTTCTACACCATCAATGCTACCAAGATCGCTATCGACCTCGGTAATGCAAAGGTTAAGAACACCGTTCTTCAGTCCGCATTCTTCGCACTCGCAAAGATCCTTCCTATCGACGAGGCTATCGAGTACATGAAGAAGGCAGCATACAAGTCCTACATAAAGAAGGGACAGGCAATCGTTGACCTCAACTATGCCGCTATCGACGCAGGTAAGGACGCTCTTACCAAGGTTGACGTTCCCGCCGCTTGGGCAAATGCAGGCGAAACCGCTCCTTCGGCTAAGGCTACCGGAACCAGAGATGACCTCGTTGAGTTCGTAAACGATGTCGTTGTTCCCGTTGGCAAGATGCAGGGTGACTCGCTCAGCGTTGCTACCTTCGCTAAGTATGCAGACGGTACCTTCCCGCAGGGCTCCGCGGCATACGAGAAGAGAGGCGTTGCAGTTTCGGTTCCTCAGTGGAATCCCGAGCACTGTATCCAGTGTAACAACTGTGCTTTCGTATGTCCTCACGCTTGTATCCGTCCCTTCGCTATGACCGAAGAGGAAGCGGCTGCAGCTCCCGCAGTTACCAAGTTCGCAGGCAAGCCTGTTATCAAGACCGCATACAAGTTCACTATGGCAGTTTCGCCTCTTGACTGTATGGGTTGTACGCTCTGCGTAAAGGCGTGCCCTGTAAATAAGAACGAAAAGCTCGGCACCGCTATCGAGATGAAGCCTATCGCTACTCAGCTCGACCAGCAGGAGGCTTACGACTATGCAGTTGCAAAGGTCGCAGAGAAGAAGGAGCTTATCAACGTTACCGTTAAGGGATCGCAGTTCAAGCAGCCCCTTCTCGAGTACTCGGGCTCTTGCGCAGGTTGTGCAGAAACCTCTTACGCTCGTCTTATCACCCAGCTCTTCGGTGAGAGAATGTACGTTTCGAATGCTACCGGATGTTCTTCCATCTGGGGTGGATCGGCTCCCGCAACTCCTTACACTGTAAACAAGGAATCCGGATACGGCGTAGCTTGGGCTAACTCGCTCTTCGAGGATAACGCTGAGCACGGTCTTGGTATGTATATCGGTCAGAAGACCATTCGCGAAAAGCTTATCGGTATGGTAGAGGAAATGGCAGCATCCGATAAGGCTTCCGCAGAGTTCAAGGCAGCGGCAGAGAACTATCTCGCTACTAAGGATGACGGTTCTAAGAACCAGGAAGCTACCAAGGCACTCGTTATCGAGCTTGAAAAGGCGGCAGAGGCAGGTTGCCCCGTAGCTCCCAAGATTCTCGCAGAGAAGCAGTACCTCTCCAAGAAGGCAGTTTGGATCTTCGGTGGTGACGGTTGGGCATACGACATCGGCTTCGGCGGTCTTGACCACGTACTCGCATCGGGTGAGGACGTAAACGTAATGGTATTCGATACCGAGGTTTACACGAACACCGGCGGACAGGCTTCGAAGGCTTCGCAGGTCGGACAGGTTGCACAGTTCGCAGCAGCAGGTAAGGCAATTGGCAAGAAGAACCTTGCAGAGATCGCAATGTCCTACGGCTACGTTTACGTTGCACAGATCGCTATGGGCGCAGATATGAACCAGACTCTCAAAGCAATTTCCGAGGCTGAGGCATATCCCGGACCTTCGCTTATCATCGGCTACGCACCTTGCGAAATGCACTCGATCAAGGGCGGTATGGCTAACTGCCAGGCAGAGATGAAGAAGGCTGTTGATGCAGGCTACTGGCATATGTTCAGATACAATCCTGCCGCAGAAACGAAGTTCGTTCTCGACAGCAAGGAGCCCACTGCTGATTACAAGGAATTCATCAACGGTGAAGCACGTTATACACGTCTTGCTCAGGCATTCCCTGAGAGAGCAGAGAAGCTCTTCGCTCAGGCAGAGGCTAATGCAAAGGCTAAGTACGACAGACTCACCAAGATCGGTAAGCTCTACGAATAAAAAACGACGCAAGCGTCGTTTAGCAAGAAAAACTCGCCTTCGGGCGAGTTTTTTTGCGCCCTTCGGATAAAGTCGAATTTCTGATAGGTACATTTGCTTGCGCAAATGAACAAAAAACAAAAATCTCGTGCGAAGCGTCGTTTAGCAAGAAATCGCACCCGAAAGGGTGCGATTTCTTTGTGCTATGTCCAAGTTGTCATTTATCTTAACCGTGTAATAAAAGTTTTTGGGATTCTTAAACCCTTTTTTCAAAAAGGGTTTAAGTGGGGTTCTCAGGGGTTAAACCCTGAGCGGGGGGGGAAAACCTGAGCGTTCCTTTCACTAAATAAAAACCGCAAGAGAATTTTATCCCTTGCGGTAATTTTTATTAAAGTTTTTGGGAATCTAAAACCCCTTTTACAAAAAGGGTTTTGGCGGGTCAAGGGCAGAGCCCTTGTGGAACCCCTGAGCCTTACTCGCCCTTTGCCTCTTTAAGCTGCTTTTCGAGCTCTGATATGCGATGCTCAAGACGGCAGAGCTCCTGAGAAACAGGGTCGGATACGTGAATCTGGTCGAGATTTTTAACCTTCTCGCCGCCAACGCGCACCACTCTTGCAGGAACGCCGACTGCCGTGCAGTCGCTCGGGGTGTCAGATAAAACTACCGCACCTGCGGCAATTCTGGTGTTGTCACCGATGTTTATAGGTCCGAGCACCTTTGCTCCGGCTCCGACCATAACGCCGTTTCCGAGCGTCGGGTGACGCTTTCCCTTGTCCTTACCCGTACCGCCGAGGGTGACGCCCTGATAGATCGTGCAGTCATCTCCGACGACTGCGGTTTCGCCTATGACAACGCCTGTTCCGTGGTCGATAAAGACTCTTCTGCCGATCTTTGCGGCGGGGTGGATCTCAATATTGGTCTTTCTCACACAACGCTGAGATACCCAACGGGCGAGAAAAATAAATCCGTGATTATGGAGCCAGTGTGCGAGTCTGTACGAGCGAATCGCCTTGTAGCCCGAATAGAGAAGCATTATTTCGAGGCTTGAGCGCGCCGCAGGGTCGCGGTTTTTTATCGCGGCAATATCTTCTTTGATAGTTTCGAACATAACTGTTTTCCTTTTTGTTTTAATATCCTGTTTTTATTTATTTTATGCGGCACCCTCGCGTTTGATCTTGCGGCGGTGTCTTATTATCGAATTTATGAGAACGTAGAGCGAAACACAGGCGGCAAGTGCGATATATGTGCTTATCGCTTTTTTTGAGGAAATAATCTCCCAGAAAGAAACGATCATCGAGCTCGTCGTGTTTTCGGTCAGCTCAAACGCCGTTCTGAGTGTGCTTTTTGCGATAAGCTCGCCGTCGAAATAGAGCGCGATCTCTCCAACCTCGGTGCCTGCCGCAACCGGAGCTTTCAGACCTTCAACATTCAGAGTTACCTCTTTTGTGAGCCTTCCGCTTGTGTAGGCGTTTGTTAGCATAAACTTTGAAAGATTTTCAGAGGGCACCAGAGGGACCGTGTCGGTTTCTCTTGCACTCTTTACCGGCATGGAAGCTACCGGAGTTTTTGTGCTCAGAAGATTTAAAAAGGAATAATTTTTCGAGCCCCATTTGATAAGCTCGTTTGATACCTCGTAGGAGTAGAGAAGGTGACCGTCGCGTTTTGCTCCGAGAACTACACAGATATACTCGTAGCCGTTATAGTTTGCCGAGCGAACGATAACGTCGCCCTCTGCGGCAGATCTTCCGACGATCATTCCGTTTACCGAGCTGTCGCGGTAATCCTTGCCGGTTGAGTTATAGTATTCACTCACGAGATAGTTGTTACTGAAAACGAGATTGCCTGCATCAAGTCTGATGTAGCGCGATCCGACGTAGCTCATAAGCTTTTCGTTTTTGTAAAACTCGTTCGAAAGAATAAATATGTCCCTTGCGGTCGTTTTCATTCTGTCGTCGTGTGCACCGGTCGCGTTTGTGAAGGTACTGCTTGTCATTCCGATCTCTGCGGCTTTTTCGTTCATTTTGTGCGCGAAATCGATCATATTTCCGCAGAGCGTGTATGCAAGAGCGGTAGCCGAATCGTCCGCATTACGCATAAGCATCGTGCAGATCAGATCCGAATAGGTGGCGTAGTCGCCGTTTTTGTATCCGTATCTCGAACCCGGAGATTCGTTTATCATTTTTTGTGTGATCCTCACCTTGGTTGCGAGGTCGGTTTCAATGTCCTCCTCGGAAAGCGCATCGATAAGGTCGTACGCGGTCAGTGCTGTGAGAAGCTTTGCGGTATCGGCAGGCGCCTCACGGACGTCGGGAGATGCATCAAACGAAAGAAGAACGGTTTCGGTTGAAACACAGTAGAGATATGCAGAGCTTACCGAATCTATATGGGTAGGATCCGCCATATCTGCCTTGAACGCCGCGACTGCCTCACTGTAAGTCAGTTCGCCTTCCGCGTTTGAGGAAAAGGAAAGAGATAGCATAAAAGTAAGTGTGAGCGCGATCGCAAGGACGATCCGAAGCGCTTTTTTTGTTTTCATACTTTTCTCCTCCTTTTCGTTGTTTTTTCTTTAAAGTGTTTTGTAAAGGT
Source organism: Eubacteriales bacterium (assembly GCA_045657105.1). GTDB lineage: Bacteria > Bacillota > Clostridia > Oscillospirales > CAG-272 > SIG672. The sequence goes on along the minus strand of JAZOSN010000059.1, from coordinate 49,409 downwards.
AAAAATCCCTTGCCGCAAGGACGTCCTCGCTTACGGTCTTATAAAGCTCCTCGGGTGAGGAGAATTTTATTTCGCTCCGTCTGAAACGTAAAAACTCAACCTCGGCAAATTCACCGTAAAGCTCGCAGCTAACGTCGAGCAGGTGTATTTCGCAGGTCGTCTTTTCTCCGCCGAACGTCGGACAAACTCCGATGTTGGCAATTGACGGGTAGAGCGACTCGCCTATCTTGCAGGTCGTGAAATAAACCCCTCGTGCAGGAAGCAGTTTCCCGTCGGGAACGTCGATATTAAGCGTCGGGAAGCCGAACGTGTGTCCGACGCCCTTGCCGCGAATTATCCTTCCCGTCAGAGAAAAAGGTCTGCCGAGCAGATCGTTTGCATTCTGAATATCGCCCAAAGCGATAAGCTCGCGTATTCTCGTAGAGCTTACGCCCGGTATTTCATCTACGACCGTGCAGGCAAATCCGAGCTTTTCGGAAAGAGAACTGAGCGTGGAAAAATCCCCGACGGCACCCTTGCCGAAGCGGTAATTAAATCCGCATACGGCGTGAATGCAGGAAAGCTTTTTAACGAGCACGTCACGCGCAAACTGCTCAGGTGACATATCCTTTACGCTGTCAAATGGGCATAAAACCACGGCGTCAATACCGAGCTTCTCAAAGACTTTCAGCTTTTCGTCGCAGGTCGTAATATACGGCTTTTTCAGATCTGAAAAAGTAAAAACGGCGGAGAGAGTTTTTTCTCCCGCCGCCGTGCAGAGCGAGGATGCGATCTCTTTGGCTTTTTTTATAAGCTGTGTATGTGCAAAATGCACACCGTCAAAATTTCCGAGCGCTACCGTTAAGTGCCCGAGATCAAAAGGCTCTGTGTCGCAAATATTCTTGATTATCATAAGTCTTGTCCTGTGTAATTTAACGCAAGGCCGAGAATTTCAGATTATTTTCCCGAAAGATAGAAGCGCACGAGAGCGTTGAGAAGCTCGTTTCTGTCGATCTTACATATCAGACTGCGCGCGTTGTTATAGCTTGTGATATAGGTGGGATCCTCCGAAAGAATATATCCGACGATCTGGTTTATAGGATCGTAGCCCTTTTCTTTGAGAGCAGAATACACCTGTGAAAGCGTATGGCGGATTCTTATATCCTTCTCGTCCTTTATGGCAAATTTTATGGTATTTTCATTTTCGGGTAGCATCATAACACTATTTCTCCCTTATTAAAGTATTTCTTTTAATCTATTATACACCATATTTTTCGGCTTTTCAAGTATACAAGGAAAAAATATCATAAATTTTACATTTATTTACCTTTAAATCGCAATAAAAGGCTTTTTTCACAACCCGATCTGACATAATTTACGCGTATGATCTAATATAATTAAGTTAGCGGATATTTCAGGGAAGGGGAGAAAAAGAAAATGACAGGTACTGCTCCTCCTTTGTATGCTCTTCTTTCGGAGAGCTTTAAAATATACGCCGATATATTTTTTATAATAAATCTCAGTATGGACAGCGTACTGCTTTTTCTCGTGTCGCTTATCCTTAGAGTAAAAAAGAAGCCGCTAAGGATTTTTGCGGCGGCGATACTGACGGCGGCGCTTCCGATATTTCAGATGATATTCCCCGGAAACGCGATTTTCGGCTTCGTTATCTCTATGACATCTGCCTTTACCGCCTGCGCCATTGCCTTTGAGGGGCTCGGCTTTATAAAGCTTTGCCTGTCCTTCGTCATATTTTCTTCGCTTTCTGCGGTAATATCCGAGCTGCTCACAAAGCTTTATACATATCTTGATAAGCTCTCTTTTTTAAGCGTGGAAACTCACGGCTCGGGCGGAATAATTCCGCTTGCGCTCTGCCTTGTCCTGTCGTTTATCTCGTGGATAATTACCTGTGCGGTAGGGCGGATAAAAAAGCGTAAAAAAACGCTTAAAACCGCACTTACCGTCCTGTCCGACGGAAGATCGGTCGAGATGAGCGCCTACTGCGATAGCGGTAATCTGCTCCGTGAGCCGATAGGCGGACTCCCTGTTATAATAACGGGAAGCGAAAAAATGAAAAATATCCTGCCCGAATCACTGCATAGCGTGTTTTTTTCGTCGAAAAGCAGTCTTTACAACGAGCCAAGCCTGTCGGACGCGAGGCGGGTACGTATCGTCCCGATAATGCCGATAGGTGCATCGGGCGCCCGTATACTTTTCGGATACGTTCCGGATAAAATCCTGCTCAACGGCAGTGAGGTCAGTGCCTGTATCGCGCTCGATACGGTGAGCAGCAGCTTTGGAGGGTGCGAGGCACTGCTTCCAAGCTGTCTTGTAAAATAAATTCGTAGCGGAAAGGAAAAGGTCTGCTTTATGAGAAAAAATATTATGAGTTCTATGCTTCGTGCACTGCTTCGCCGCATTTTCGAGGGCGACAGCAGAATATACTACGTGAACGGCTCGGACACTCTGCCTCTTCCGCTCACGCCCGAGGAAGAGGCGGATATACTATCCCGCGTTGACGGTGACGACAGACTGCGCTCTCTGCTCGTTGAGAGAAATCTTCGTCTTGTCGTCTATATAGCCAAAAAATTCGAGAATACGGGAATCGGGCTTGAAGACCTCATTTCGATCGGAACTATCGGTCTTATAAAAGCTATAAACACCTTCCGCGCGGATAAGAACATAAAGCTTGCCACCTACGCCTCTCGGTGTATCGAGAACGAAATACTGATGTATCTCAGAAAAACGTCGAAATATATAGAGGTTTCAATAGACGAGCCGCTCAACGTCGATTGGGACGGAAACGAGCTTCTGCTCTCGGATATTCTAAGCAGTGAGGACGATGCGGTCGGCGCAGGACTTGAAATGGCAGAGGAGAAAAAGACGCTAAGAAGCGCGCTCAGATGCCTTTCCGAGCGCGAGCGCGAGATAATCGAACTGAGATTCGGTCTGCGTGACGGCAGGGAATACACTCAGAAGGACGTGGCGACGATGCTCGGAATATCGCAGTCCTACATATCCCGTCTTGAAAAGAGGAGCATAGCAAGACTCCGCCGTGAGATCGGAAACGCGTGAGAATATTTGCATATGCCGATATAAAAATACTAAATAATACCTTTCGCTACTTTTTGCAGACCGCCTGCGGTGTAAAATGATGACAGTCTTTCGGGAATGCGGCAAAGTGAGGAGAATTTGCCGTCGGCCGTGCACTCTTTATGCTAAGCTGTACAAATTTATCTTTGGCAAAAGATGCACGTAAGACTACGCCATGCCTTGAAGGACAATTTCCGAAAGAGAGGAGAATTCACATCATCAAGAAGCTTTTATCAAGAAAATTTATTCTTGCGCTTGTTGCCGCGGTCTTTGCGGTAGTGCTTGCGCTAAGCGGCGCAGGCGGAGAGATCGGCGCGATATGCTCGGTGATTGCGGCGTTTATTGCCCCTATAACTTACGTGATAACCGAGGGAAAGCTTGACTCCAAGGCACTTGAAATGCTCTCTGAGTCGGCAAAAGAGGCGTCGCAGGCAGTTCGCTCGGGCGATGACTTCGAGCAATAAAAACAAGGTCACGGGACTCTTAAAAGTCCTGTGACCTTTCGCTTTTTTATTTTACCAATTATCGCTTTCCTTGTCCTCGGGAATGACCGCGCTTATCGCCTTTATCGCGCACTCGATCATATCGTCGGTAGGCTCCTTGGTTGTGATATGTTGAAGCCATACGCCGGGAGCGGAGATTATTCTCGTTACGATGTTATCGTGGCGTCCTGCGAACTTTATGAGCTCGTATCCGACACCTACTATGACGGGAACGAGGATAATTCTCATAATAGCGCGAAGAGCAACGCTCTCAAACTGTATGAAGCTTCCGATGATTATACCGACGTGAACGACGAGAACTATAAAGGACGTTCCGCATCTCGGATGAAATCTTTTCTGATTTCTGACGTTTTCGACCGTCAGCTCAAGTCCCTGCTCGTAGCAGAATATAGTCTTGTGCTCTGCACCGTGGTACATAAAGGTACGGCGAATATCCTTCATAAAGGAAACTCCCCACATATACAGAATAAGCAGAGCAAGCTTGATCACGCCTGTAAACGCGCTTCTTCCGAGCTGATCGAGATAGGTCGCACGAACCGAAAGTTCGCCGAAGATCAGGTTGTATAAAAACTCGGGAAGGAATACGAAAAGTCCGACGACCATAAACAGCGCAAGCACGACGCTTATTACCATAATAAGTCCCATTTCGCCGTTTTTCTTGTCGTCCTTCGGAGCTTTTTTCTGCACTTTTTCTACCGCCACTGCTTCCTCTGTTGCCTCTGCCGCCTCAGTGGCTTCGGGCTCCTCTGCCTGCACCTCGGATTCGACTGTTTCTTCCGATGCCTCGGTGCTTATATCGGTGACGATCTCCTCGCCTTCGGTGGCTGTGATCTCGGAATTTTCATCTTCTGTGATATCGCTCGCCGCCGCGTTTTCCTTTGCGGCGTTATATTCTGCAAGCAGCTCCTCGTAAGGAATACCCTCTTTTTTAGCTCTCTTTTTGAGTGCTTTCAGTGCCTTTTCCTCGGCTTCCTGACGCTCGAGCTCTTCAAGATCCATAGCGATCTCGGCAGAGTCAGAAAGGCATTTATAGCCCGAAACGAGCGCGGAAACCATATTGAAAATTCCGCGGACGAAGGGGATCTTGTATACCTTGGACTGTATCTTCTTGTTATTCCACTCTTTCATTACGATCTTGCCCTTGGTGTCACGGACTGCCATGGCAGTCTTTTCAGGGCCTCGCATCATAATTCCTTCTATCAGAGCCTGACCGCCGATAGAGGTCTTTTTTGCTTTGTTTTCAGCCATTTTATTCTCCGTTTTGAAAAAAATAGTAAGTTACTGTCTTTAATATATAATACATTTATTAACACGAAGTGAATTTACATTCGTTTTTGTGTAATTTTTATTCCTCGGGCTTGTTTTTGAGCGTTATATCCGAAAGAGGATTTGCACTCATCGCTTCTTCCATCTGAGTATTACTGATATGAGTATATATCTGGGTGGTATTTAACTGCTCGTGACCGAGAATGTCTTTGAGCACTCGTATATCGACCTGACCGCTCTGATACATAAGCGTTGCGGCGGTGTGTCTAAGCTTGTGCACCGAGAAATTTCTGTATTCAAGACCTGCGCGTTTGAGATACTTTTCGACCATCCACTGCACCGTCTTATTCGATATTCTCGTGCCAAGACGGCTTATAAAAAGCGCGTTTTTGTCGTGTATTTCGACTCTGCCGCGGACTGCGATGTAATTTTTCAGTGCGCTCTTGCATGCCTCGTTCAGATATACTATTCGGTTCTTGCTTCCTTTACCGGTAACTTTAAGCGAGCGCATATCCGGATCAATATCGGAAAACGATATGCCGACAAGCTCGGAAAGACGCATTCCGCAGTTTAGAAACAGGGTGACGATCGCAAAATCGCGTTCTCTGAATTTCGAATCGGTATCGTTTTCGATTGCCGAGAGCAGGGAAACACACTCGTCGACCGTCAGATATTTAGGCAGGGCACGCTTGACGGAAGGAGAGTCGATGTCCTTCGCCGGATTGTCACTGAGAAGTCGCTTGTTGACCGTATAATATTTAAAAAAGCTTCGTATTGCCGAGAGCTTTCTTGCGGTGACCGATGCCTTGTTTCCGCGTCTGCGAGCGGCAAACATAAGAAAGTTCATTATCATATCCGGGGTGATCCTTGCAAGAAAATCAACGTCCACGTCCGAAATATCGGTTTCGTCGATCGCATCAACGTCACTGTCACGAACGCCGCTCTGCATAGCTTTTACGTATTTCAGAAAAAGCGCAAGATCTATTTCGTACTGCTCGACTGTTTTGGGCGAGCGGTTTTGTATAAGCTGCTTGTACGCCGAAAACTGCGTGATAACGTTCGGAAGATTTGTCATTTATCTTTTTCTCCTTTCAGAGTATAGTATGAATATTATTATATAGTTGTTTCTTTGTTCATAATTGTATGTTAAAATAAATAAAGCAAAATCTTATTTGGGAGAACTTTATGGATCTTTACAGAAAACAGGGCTATCAGGTCGTAAGACTTTGCCTTTATCAGTTTGGAATGACTCTTTTCGGGCTCGTTGTATCTATGGCAACCATGTCCAAAAATAATCCGAACTCGCCGCTATTTTTAGGAGCAGGAGCTTTTTCGGCTCTCTTCTATCTCTATCTGATATATATGCTCGTATACGAGCTCGGTCAGAAGGACGGAATCAGAATAGAGGCGGGAAAGCGTCAGTATAAGCCGCTTACGGGATTCTGGCTCGCTCTTGCGGCGAACTCGCTCAACATTCTTCTCGGAGTGCTAAGCTTTATCGGAAAGATCGTTTACGATATAAACGGCGCACAGTGGGCAGGAGAGCTCTACGGTGTGTCCAATATGATAGCAAAGTTCATTCAGGGAATGTACGTTGCGCTCCTTACGCTCATTAAAGACGCAAGCTTTGCAAATCTTCTGACACCGATTCCCGGAATTATCGTATGCACCGTGGCTTATATCCTCGGCGTAAAATACTGCCACGGAATGAGAAAGCCCAAGGAAAAAGAGGACAGATATGCTCCGAAGATCTCGCGTCCCAAAAATAAAGACTGAGCATTTTAATTAAAAACTACTTTTTGCACCCGCCAAAGCATATACTATGTAAAAAAGCATCTATGTTTCAGGCGGGTGATTTATATATGGAGTACATAAAAGACAAAAAGAAGAATTTACGTGAATTTTTCGGCATAAGGGACGGACTGTCCTTCGTTTTGTGCGCGGCACTGCTTCTCGTTGCCGCCGCGCTTGTGAGCGGACTGTCGGGGAGTGCCACACAAAATATTTTAACAGAAAATATTCTCAATGTCAATAGCGACGCGCAAAGCGCAGAGCTTACAGTCGTGCTCGATCCCGGTCACGGAGGCGCAGACGGGGGTGCAGTCGGCATCGGGGGAGTTCTCGAAAAGGATCTCAATCTCGATATTGCACTGCTGCTTCGCGATATGCTCACGTTTAACGGATATAACGTGATTATGACAAGAGATGACGACAGTATGTACTACGATGAAAACTCCACGCTCTCAAAGAAGGCGCAGGATACTTTCAGACGCGTCGACATCACAAAGGAATACGAAAACTGTATATTCGTGAGTATTCATATGAATAAATTTGCCGTCGAAAGATATAGCGGACTTCAAGTCTACTATTCATCAAACGTCGAGGGCGGTAAAGAGCTTGCACAGAATATACAGAGCCTTGCAAAGGATCTGCTTCAAAGCGACAACAACAGAAAGATTAAAAAAGCTGATTATAAGATATACGTTCTTGACAAGGCGGTGGTGAGAGCTGTGCTCGTTGAATGCGGTTTTCTGTCTAATGTCGCAGAAACCGAAAAGCTTTGCGACAGGGAATACAGACGCGATCTTGCAACGGTGATATTTATGGCAATCGAGAGTTATCTGTCGGAGCTGCCACAGGAAAAAAGCTGAAATTAAAGAAAAGGACTTTAAAGATATGAAACAGGGAAAATCTTACTACGAGTGCTCGGAGTGCGGATATAGAAGCGCAAAATGGATGGGTAGGTGTCCGTCCTGCGGAGAGTGGAATACGCTTGAAGAGCACGTGACACAAAGCGCACCTGCCGCACCTCACAGAAGCGCACCCGTCGTTGTGGGAGAAAGCAGAGCGGTCAAGTTCTCAGAGCTCGAAATGCCCGAATATATGCGCGCCCTTACCGGAATGAGAGAGCTTGACAGAGTTCTCGGAGGCGGTATAGTTGACGGATCTGCGGTGCTTATCGCAGGTGAGCCGGGTATCGGTAAATCGACTCTTCTTATGCAGATCTGCGGAGTTCTCGGACAAAATAAAAAGGTTCTCTACGTTTCGGGAGAGGAGTCCTCAGGACAGCTCAAATACCGCGCAAAGCGTCTTGGCGTTTCGGGTGATATGTTCTATATTATGACCGAAACCTCGCTTGACAGGATAATTGCCGAGTGCGAAAATATCTCGCCGGATTTCGTGGTCGTAGACTCGATACAGACGATGTATGCAGACGCGGTATCCGCATCTGCCGGAAGCATCACACAGGTCAAGGAGTGCGCGGCGAGATTTATCTCACTTGCTAAAAATAAAGGAATTGCCGTGCTTATGGTCGGTCACGTCAATAAAGAGGGAAGTATCGCAGGACCTAAGGTCCTCGAGCATATGGTTGACGCCGTTCTCTCGTTCGAGGGTGACCGTCAACAGCTTTTCAGAGTCATAAGAGCCTCGAAGAACCGTTACGGCTCGACTAACGAGATCGGAGTTTTCGAAATGACGGGAGAGGGACTTCGCGAGGTCGAAAATCCTTCCGAAATGCTCCTTGCAGGACGTCCGCGTAATATTTCGGGTAACTGTGCGGTTTGCGTTATGGAGGGTAGCCGTCCGATGATAACCGAGATACAGGCACTCACCACCAGCAGCTTCCTTTCTTCTCCGAGAAGAACCTCGAACGGTATTGATTATAACAGAATGTACTTAATTCTTGCGGTGCTTGAAAAGCGTCTTGGACTGCGCTTTTCCTCTTGCGACGCTTATCTTAACGTTATCGGCGGACTTCGTCTGGACGAGCCTGCCGCGGATATGGCTATCGCGCTCTCACTGCTTTCGAGCATAAAGGATATTCCCGTGCCCGACGAGCTTATCGCATTTGGCGAGGTAGGACTTGCGGGAGAGTGCCGTTCGGTATCCGCGCCCGAGATAAGAATAAACGAGGCGGTCCGCCTCGGATTTACCAAAATAATTCTGCCGAAAAAGGATCTTGCAAGATTTGACACATCGAGGCTTCCGAGCGAGGTCGAGCTTATCGGTGTCGGCTCAGTATTCGACGCGCTCCGCATTTTTCAGAAAAACTGACGTAAAAATATAGAAAAGGAAGATCGCAGATATGAAATCTTTTGTAAAAAAAGCCCTTGCAATACTGCTTGTTGCCGTTTTCACTCTGATTCCCGTGCTTGGCTCGTATTTTCCTTTCATAAAGTCGCTTGAAGCAAAGGCTGAAAGCAGTGCCAAAATAGACTCTGAGCTTCCGGTCGTTTATATAAATACCGACACGGGCGTAAATCCCGGAAAAGACGATAACGTCGAATATTTAAAGGGAAGTATGCGAGTCGAGCTTAACGATTATTACGCTTCCTGCCAGAATGCCTATACAGGCGAGGAAATGATTGACTGCAAGATACGTACGAGAGGAAACTCGACGAGAACCTTTGAGGGGGCAGTCGGTACGGGAAAGTTCGCGTACCGCTTGAAGCTTGATAAAAAGGTAGATATGTTCGGCATGGGAGCGTCGAAAAACTGGATACTGCTCTCGAATATATACGATCAGACACATATGCGAAATATGGTCGGCTTGGAGCTTGCACGCGCACTTGGAGTCAAGACCTGTGAATCGACTTGGGTAGTGCTCTATTTAAACGGCGAGTACAGGGGACTTTATCAGTTCTGCGAGAAGATAGATACCTCTGAAAACAGTATCGACATAACCGACTGGGACTCGATAATAAAAGAGATAGCCTTTGCTATCGGAAACACTCAGGGTATGGACGAGAAAACGGTCGATAAGATGCGCGACCGTATGGAAGCCGACCTCTCGTGGGTGACAACGGGCGTTTTCGAGGGGTATAAAATATCCGATTTTTACAAGAAAAAGCTCGATATAACGAGCGGATATATCTTAGAGCACGACTCGTTTGACAATCCGAACGACGACAGACCGTATCTTTTCGAGTCCGAGAAGACTCCCATGGGAATAGAGCTTAAAATAGACGTTCCCGAGGCAACGTACACAAGCGATGCGATGAACAACTACGTCCGCGAGCTTGTTCTCGATTTTGAGGAGGCAATATCCTCGCCGAATTTCCGAACGTCCGACGGACGGCATTACAGCGAGATCTGTGACGTCGAAAGTCTTGTCGATTTCTGGATAGTGAGAATGGTGCTTATGACCGGAGAGCTCGGCATAAGAAGTATGTTCTACTATATCGAGGACGGCAAGCTTTATTTCGGACCTGTCTGGGATTTTGACTGCGGTGCAGGAAATGCGATAACCGTAACTACCGCGTATAACGAGTGGAACGGAAACCGAGATGACAGAAATTTCTGGTACAAGGCACTCTATAAGGATTTTTATTTCCTTGGACTTGTGCAGGATCGCTTTGAAGAGATAAAGCCTACGCTCGACTCTATTCTTGACTCTATGGAGATATATAAGGCGTATATCAAGGCAGAGGCAGAGCGCGACTATAATAAGTACGGACCGAGATATTTTAATAACGTAAATAAAAAATCCGGAACCTTTGAAGAGGAGTACACGTTTTACTACGAGTGGCAGAAAAACCGCATCGCTTGGCTTGAACAGCAGTTGTTCAGTGGATTTCCCGATATTTTTCCGACCAGTCAAAAGCCCTCGCTTTCTACGAAGATAAATACAGAGATGCTTTACTCTGACGGTTCTGTGCTCGGTGCGGACGATATAACTCAGCGCGGAGTAAAATGCGATTTCGTTTACGATCTCGCAAAGGGCGGAGATATAAGTTTTAATATGACGACCACACACACAACGAGCGAGAGCTTTTTGCTTTACGTAAACGGTGTGTATCAGGATAGCTATCCTCTCGTTGACAGCGATGTGACGAGCGGAAAGATAAAGGCGTCCGCGCTGAATCTTACGCCGGGAGCGAGAAACACGGTTCATATCGTGGTATATAGCATATACGACGTGGCGTACAGACGCCTTGGATATAATATCCTTGTGTCTGATCTCGGACAGATCGGCAGTGACGATGCCGTGGTTCAGATAGGAAATGAGTCCTATAAGGTGAAAAAGGGATCGTCCTTCACTCTGCCCAAGTACGGATACAAAAGAGATGGCTTCGTTTTTGACGGTTGGACTAACGGAAAAGTTCTCTACGGCGAGGGACAAACTATAACGGTCAGAGAGAGCATCGCACTTTACGAGAGTTGGACGCATACAGACGGCAAAGAGGTACTGTATGCCGAAAATACCGATATTTTCTTTGGTAATGAGCTTATGCCGACCACGAAGGAGTCTTATCTGATAGAAAAGACACCCGAACCCGAGCCCGAACCCGAGCCCGAACCCGAGCCCGAACCCGAGCCTGAGCCCGAGCCCGAGCCTGAGCCTGAGCCTGAACCTGAGCCCGAACCCGAGCCCGAGCCTGAGCCCGAGCCCGAGCCCGAGCCTGAGCCTGAGCCTGAGCCTGAGCCTGAGCCCGAGCCCGAGCCCGAACCTGAACCTGAGCCCGAACCCGAACGCGAGCCTGAGCCCGAGCCTGAGCCTGGACCTGAGCCCGAGCCTGAGCCCGAGCCCGAGCCCGAGCCTGAGCCCGAACCCGAGCTCGAACCCGAACCCGAGCCCGAGCCTGGGCCTGAGCCCGAGCCTGAGCCCGAGCCCGAGCCCGAACCCGAACCCGAGCCCGAACCCGAACCCGAGCCCGAGCCCAAACCAAACGGCAAAACAGACGAAAAAGAGAACAAAAACAACATTGTTCCGATAATTTCGGTCTGCGGTGGTGCTTTGGCACTCGGCGCGGTGGTGCTCTTGCTTGTCTTCAAGAGAAAAAGAAAATAACAAAACGAAAACCTGCACAAATGCTGTGCAGGTTTTTCTCTTTTCTGTTATCTTATTTAATTCCCGATGTATCCACCGAAACTATAAATCCGTTTACGTTGTCACCCGAGATGGTATATTTGCTTCCGAATACCTTTATACTTGTAGTATCACTTCCCGAAGCCTCAACGTAATATACCCACCACTCGTTGCCGTTTGCATCGGTCATAACGAGTCTGTCGTCCGCAGTCTTGCTTCTGACAAGCTCGAGATAAGCGTCAAGAGTGAGGAAATTACTATTTATATATCCCGCGTGAGGAATGCCGATATATCTGAACGTCGAATAGGAGTTCGTGTCCTGAACGTGCACAAAACCGAATTTGTGGCAGTTCGCGGTAAACCAACCGTAGTGCGCTCTGTAATTCTTGTAAGAGTTCTTCAAGGGATAGTTGAGTCCGCCGTCGTAGATGTTAAGGTCGACTGCCATTCCCGTAGTGTGAGGATCGGTAGCGCCTCTGTTAACGTAAGCATCTCTGAGCTGAATATAAGTGACTCCCGTTTCGGCAACGAACTGTGCCATCATATCGCAGAACGCGGTCGCCGCCGCGGTATCGAGATAGAGAAGTCTGTTTCTCGGCTTGAAGTTTCCGTCACTTCTCGAAGAAACGTTTATAAAGTTATATCTGGAAAGCACCTCGCCCGGACTTAGTGAGTCCATCGCAGAGGAAGAGATGAGCTCTTCTGCGGGGCGATTGTACGGATTTTCCTCGCTAAGACTGAGAAGCGGACCTCTGTGAACGTCACTGCTCTTTTTATCGACCGACGTGTTTTTCGGAGTGTCGTTCTGATCGCCACTGTCATCTTCGCCGCTCTGGTTGCCGCTACCGTCGTCGCCCGTGCCGTCATCGTTGCCCTCGCCGTCCGAATCCTCGGTGTCGGGATCCTTCTTGTGAGGTCGCTCGTCATCGTCATCTGCCGAGAGCGCCGAGAACGTGATTATAAGCGACGTGACTGCGATGCAGATCAGAAGAATTGACGCGAGTATTATTTTGCCCATGCCGTGTTTGTGCATATTTTTTGCGTTTTCTGCCATTGGATTTTCCTCCCCGGTATTTAAAACTGCTTTTTATGATTATACGCCCAAAAACAGGCATCTTATAATCTTTTTTTACTTAAAAATCCTCTTTTTACTAATAATACCACATTAAAAAGCATAAATCAATATATAACTTGTGAATTTGATATTATTTTAGCTTGTCTGCCTCTGTCGTTGCAAGAGCGTCGCAACGCTCATTGTACTCGTGTCCGACGTGACCTTTCACCCACACATACTCTATGCGGTGCTCGGCTATCGCACTAAGAAGCCTGTCCCAGAGCTCGGGGTTGAGCGCGGCTTTGCCGTCCGACTTTTTCCAGCCCTTTGCCTTCCATGACACAGCCCACCCCTTCGAGAGTCCGTCAATGACGTATTTCGAGTCCGAGCAGAAGGTAACCTCGCAGGGCTCTCTAAGCGCTTCGAACGCCGAAATAGCTCCGAGCAGCTCCATGCGGTTGTTGGTGGTGTCCTTTTCTCCGCCCGACAGTACCTTTTCGCGTCCGTTATAAACGAGAATAGCTCCCCAACCTCCCGGTCCGGGATTTCCTCTGCACGCACCGTCGGTATATATTTCTACTTTTTTCATATCATTATCAACTTTCGCGTATATATTACTTTATAGAAAGTATAGCACGAAAGCTCTTTTTTTTCAAGAGGAATAATCATAAACTTGTCGGAAAAAATAAAACTGATAATTTTCATTTGAAAGGACTTGTTTTATGAAACTTAGCGCAGTAATTATGGCAGGAGGAAAGGGAAGCCGTCTTTATCCGCTTACCGAAAAGACTCCCAAGCCTCTTCTGCCTGTAAATAACGTTCCGAACGTAATAAAAATACTCGGTGAGGTGAGCAGATGCGGAATCAAAAAAGCGGTTGTTACGGTCGGTTATCTCGGAGATGAGATGAAAAAGGGCATCGGACCGAGCGTTTACGACGTTGACGTAAAATACGCGAGCGAGGAAAAACCTCTCGGAAGCGCGGGCGGGGTGAAAAATGCCTCAAAGCTCGTCGGCGGAGATCTGCTTGTCATAAGCGGTGACGCGGTATTCGAGGGCGATCTTTGCGATATGATAAAAACACACTACGAGAGCTCTGCCGATCTGAGTGTCGCATGCACCGAGGTCGAGGACACCTCGCGCTTTGGTGTGCTCGTTACTGATAAGACGGGAAGAATAGTCGGATTTTGCGAAAAGCCGTCGGCAGGCGAGTGCGAATCGAAGCTTGTGAATATCGGGATCTATATAATTTCCCGCGAGATAATCGACTCTCTGCCCGATAATGAAAAGCTCGATTTTTCTCTCGACGTCTTTCCGAAAATAATAAAAACCAAAAAGATGATGGCTTGGAGAAGCGATAGCTATTGGTGCGATATGGGAACTCCCTCGTCTTATCTCGAATGTAATATGCGATATTCCCGCGGTGAGAACATCATCGGTAAAAATTGCAAGATCTCGCCTGATGCCGACATAAAGGGAAGCATTATTTTCGACGGCGTTACAGTCGAGGCGGGAGCCTTCGTGCGCGATTCGGTGATATGCTCAGGCGCACACATACGAAAGGGCGCAGGAGTTTCGTGCGGATCTGTGGTAGGAGAGATGTGTGTTGTGGGCGAGTGCGAGGTCTTGTCGCAGAATTCGATAAGTCTTATGGACAAAGGAAGTAAAGATCTGGCAATCGCCGCATCGTCAACGGGTGCACAGTAAAAACAAAGGATACTTCATATCGAAGTATCCTTTGTTTTTAATAAACTATTCTTATGCTTGCTATTTCAAATGCTCTGAGATCAAGTGTGACCGATCCGTCGTGTGAGATCTCAAGCTTCTCGGCGGCTTTTTCGGGCATATCGGTCTTATATACCGCCTTTGCCGCGCGCGGAATAGAAACCGTTACTCTGCCGCCACTACCCGATATTTCACTTATTCTTGCAATTATACCGTTTTCGTCCTCTGCAACCTTGCAGTGCGAAACAAGCGCGCCGCCCGAAAGAACAAACGGAAGCTCCCCGTCAACCTTTTCTTTTACAGAAAGGAAGGGGCGTGCAAAGCTCTCGGCGTCTTTTACGACCCCGCTTTCAGGGAAAGCCGAGCCGTAGCAGGCAAGCTCCAAGGAGATCTCGTGCATACCCTCGTCGCGCATCGTGTCCCAATCGGTCATCGAGTAGGATGTCGGCTCATGCAGATATGTTGCTACCGACGGCGAGCGGAGTAGTGAGATCGCAAGCGTCTTTTTGTCGCCTTTTTCACTCGGCAGAATACGGTAAGAGGGAGTTCCTCTGTTGAAGATAGCGATACTTTTGTTTTCGCTCTCCACGCCGCCCCATCTATACGCCGGCCAGTCACCGTTTGATCCTGCCCACGCGTAGGACGGCTCGTAAGGTGCTCTTTCAATATATCCTCCGGGAATTCCGTATATATCTCTTCCCGAAACCGAAAGCGGAAAACGTACTCTGAGTCGCTTGTTTATCGAGCGCCAGTTCACCTTTGCATCAAATCTTATTTTGTCATAGCCCTTAAAAAGCGTGAGCGACCATTCTATGATCGTTGGATTGCATACGTCGCACATCTGCATCGTAGAAGAGGTTTTGAAATTCAGTTTCGTGAATTTCTCGCCCTTTTCGAGCGAAACGAACGCCGTGCGCTCGGCAAGCGGAAATACCCTTGCAGGTTCTTCGAGCGTTGCCCACGGAGATCCTACGTCGCTCTCGATAACAAACTCGAACGGGCGCTCGCCGTTACTTATTGCCGATACGGCGCCGAAACGCTTGTCGGTGATGGCGCGCAGTCCGTTATTATCCGCCTCGATAACGAAATACTCGTTTTCGATAAAGAAAATCTCACCGCTCTGTACCGCCTCGGAAGAGGTGCTCCTGTCGGTAAGGATCGCTTCCTTCGGAAGCTCATTTATCTGCGGCTTTTCTCTCGTTATAACGCCCTTTTCCTCGAAATGCACGTCGGCAAAGCAGTACGGCTTTATTTTCTCTATTATCGCAATTTTTCCGTCCGAGCTCTCGTATATTCCGCTTCTTTCAAACGATGATGGGTTATATACAGTCACAGAGTCGGTATCGTTATCTTTCAAGTATTTTTCGTTCACGAAGGCTCTCAGACCTTCGTGTATGTCAAGAAGCTCGTAGTACGGAGCATCTACCATCGTGCCCGTGACCGAGTCGTGGAAGGCAGAGAGCATCATATTCTTCCATGCCTCGTCGTAGCTTTCCGCGCTCTTTTTGTCGGCGTATCCGAGCGCTTTCAGGCTTTCGCAGGCAAGAAGCTTGTTTTCTATTTCGCACTCGCTCTGCTTGGTCTTGATCCTCGTGGTAAAGCAGCCTGTATTGTTCGGGTTGAATTCCCGACTCTCTCTTACTTTAAGACCGTTAAAATCGCCCTTTTCGATCTTTTCGATCTCATCTGCATATATATCGAGAAGCTCCTCTTCAAAGCCGAGGTGAATATCGACGTCTTTTTCACGGCGGATCTTTTCGATAATGGTGACCGTTTTTTCCTGAGGCAAAACCTCCTCACCGCCGACCTGTATAACTCCGCTTTCGCTCTCGTCGTCGCGGATATAGACGTCAGTCCATCTGGGAAGCGCGCCTTTTTCGTCTACTCCTCTGCCGCCGCAATATGAGCATTTTTCGCCGTTATTTACGCCAAATCCACTGCACTCAGGGCAGGGGGCAAGCTTGCTCCATCCTCCGCCCATGCCGAGAAAACGGTGGTTTTTTACACATATAGCCGAGCCGTCAAGACCGAGCCAGACGTCATCGTCATAAGGAACGTAAGCGAGCTCTCTGACGTGTGTTGCGCCGAAATTTTTAAGTATCTGCGGAAGCTGTGCGCTGTTTCCGAACGCGTCGCTTCGGCAAGAGGCATTCGGTGTTTTTCCGCCGAACTCAGAGAAGAATTTTTCGGCAAGCAGAAAATTTTTTATGATGGTTTCCTCTCCGACCATATTGCTATCGACTATAAGATAGCCTGTGCTTGGCGTTCTGAGCTTTCCCTGACTGTAAAGCTCTTTTAGCTTTTCTCTCTGCTCTGGAAAGCTTTTGAGATAGGTTTCAACGGCACAGGGCGTTTCGATCTGAAATTTATACTCGGGATATTTTTCGCAGAGCTTCAGGTTTTCTTCAATGTAATACTGCTGGATCTTTGAGTAGGAAACATAGTTTTTTCCCTTTGACTGAAAGTCGCGCTCAAAGCATCTGCGCCAAAGCTGGTCGAAGTGATTTTCTACAACTGCAACTATTTTTCTTTTCATGTTCGGACCTCCTTTTAGTTACTAAAATAATTCTATCCTCCGTCGGCGGATATAAAAATATAATATTTTAACTAAAAATAGTAAAAAACTCACATATAGACTTGACAAATGCCTTTTAAATGGTAAAATAGCCTTAGGAGGTGGACCTGATGTTTAAGGAAACTTCTACTTCGAAAATATGGATGTGGCACAACGTACCCATGCCAAAGGACAGAGGAAGACCCACAAATACCTATCTGCACTACGGCGATACCGTTGAGATAATCTTTACAAGAGGGATAAGTGGCGAGGCGACGGTCAACGGGAGAAGAATAAAGATCGAGGGCGACAGCGCGATATACATAGCGCCCAGACAGCTTCACTCGGTCGTTTATCTTGGCGGCGGAGAATTTATACACGTGCTTCATATAAATATCGAAAAGCTCGAAAAATATATAAACGTAAAAAATCTTCTCAGTGTGCGCGGAATGTCGCTTGATCTTATTCCAAGCAGTATCCAGAGCTTCGATAAGCTATATAAAAACGCCTGCATTGCGGCAGACGAAGCTGAGCGGTTCGACAGAAGATTAATTGCGACTCTTGAAATAATAAATTCTCTTGCGGACACCGCGGATCAGGATATTTTAACTCCCGTTACCGATAGCGGAGCCGCCCGCCTTCTCGAATGGGTAGAGGAAAACTATTCGAAAAAAGTGACGATCAGGGACGCGTCCGACTTTTTCGGATATAATAAAAATTATTTCAGTAAGTGGGTGAAGCAGACGGCAGGTACGGGATTTAACGATTTTCTGAACTCTGTCCGTATAAGTCACGCCTGCGTGTATTTGTCTGACGGCAGAACTATCGAAGAGGTGGCAGAGCTCTGCGGATATACCGATTCTTCTTATTTTATAAAGGTTTTTAAAAAGCTCAGAGGAAGTACACCGAAAAATTATATTGCCAAAAAGCTTTGCGAGGACGGATATTAAAAACGGACGGAAACCGTCCGTTTTGTTATTTTTTATTATTTGCCTGCCATCGTTTTATCTTTTCGTCTTGATATTCTTTGAGTAGTTTTAGTACCTCTGTGGGAAGTGCACCAAAGACTACGGCGGCTTCAATCTGAGAGGTCATGTAGTCTGCATATGGCAGAAGAGTCTTAATAAAATTCCAATCTATCTCGCCGTTCAATATTTTTTGGAATATAATATCCTTTGAGCGGACATCAAGTATGGGAATGAATCTTTCAAGAAGCTCATCACTTACCTCGTCAAAGCTTGAATTTTCAATCAGTTCTGCAATGGCATCTTCACTCAGATATTCGGCGAGAAGAACGATATTTGAGATGTCTATTCCGTCTTTGGCGAATTTTTCGGAAAGCTTTTTCAGAACGCTTGGTTTTAAAAGAGGCGCAAGATTCACAAGGTCTTCGATTGTTCCGGAGCTCGTGTCGTCACCTACGCCGGCAACGCTTTTGAACATCAAACGCTCACCTGCACTTGGTTCGCCGCCGTTTATGAGTGAGTCGAGGCTTGTATTAAATACCGCGGCGATATTTACGAGAACAGAAATATCAGGAAAGCTTTCTCCGCGTTCGTATTTGGAAATAGCCTGCCTTGTCAAGTTTAATTTGTCTGCAAGTTCACTTTGCGTCATATCTGCGTTTTTTCTTAATTTGGAAAGTGCTTTTCCGAATTTAACGGTATTAAACATTGCTTTATCACCTCGTAAGCATTATATCATAGAATTCGGCTTTTGTCGAGCAACGGTCGGTTGCAAACAAAAAACGGACGGTAAAAACCGTCCGTTTTATCTTATTTTTCCATAAAAAACTCGACGCTTTCGCCGACGGGGCCCTCGCAGAAGGCGATGCGCGCGGGGTAGGGTGGCTCAGATGCGATCACTATATCCTTTGGATCCATCGTGATCTTATATCCCGCTTTTCGTACCGCCTCGACGCAGACGTCGACACTCTCTACCGCAAAAGCGATGTGGCGGAGAGCACCCTCGGAAAGAACATCGGCGGCATTTGAGAATATTTCGAGCATACCTGCGCCGGTATCGAGCATAGCACCGAGATTTTCACCCTCTCCCCACTCTCTGACTATCGGAAGTCCGAGGATTTCGTGATAAAATTCAAACATCTTTTTGTAGTTTTCAAGCCCTTTTGCTTTTAGGGCTATATGATGTATTCCTGTGATCTTGGGTGTCATTTTTCTTTCACCTTTCATTGTTTTGTTTACACACAGCGGACTTTTTTGATGCCGTAATACTCGAAAACGCCGACTGCGCTCTCGCTTATTCTTTCGCCGCAAACGACGATCGGTATTGCGGGTGGGCAGGAAACGCTCGGTGTTGCAAGCACTTTTCCTACGCAGTCGCAAATGTCAAATTCACGGCTCGGGAGCATCGTCGCCTCTCTCGGAGAAAGAACTCTTTCGGGTAGACTGAGAGTAGGCATTTTGTCGGTGATCTCGGGATTTTTCGGTATGTGGCTCAGCACTCCGTAAATCTTGTCAAGCATCTCATCGCCGCTCTCGGGAGTGAGCATAAGAACGGTAAAATCTCTGTCGCAGAATTCGCAGACGATGTTTTTCTCTCGCAGAATATTTGCTATTTCCTCGCCCGTGTATCCATATCCTTTGGGAGCGATCGTCACTTTGAGCGGCTCGTTTCCGACGAGTATGTAGCCTGCTTTTATCAGGCTTTTCTTTAATTTTTCTGTCTTTTCGGCAAAAATCGCAAGACGCTCGCGATATGAGTCTGCGATATATCTGTTTGCAAGATCAAGCGACTGCATTATCAGATACGACGGACTCGTCGAGGCGAAAAGTGCCATAGCACAGTCTGCCTGCTCAAAAAAGAGCTCCGGCGCATCTTTTGAGATGTGCAGGTATCCGCCGCCCGTCAGAACGGGCAGAGTTTTGTGTGCCGAATCTGCCGAGATATCTGCTCCGAGTGCTATTGGGTGACAGGGCGACGGCAGAAAATTCAGATATGCGCCGTGCGCGTTGTCAACCAGAAGCAGAGCTCCGTGTTTCTTGCAGATCTTCGAAAGACCTGCAATATCTGCAATATTTCCGAGATAATCCGGACTTGTTATATATACCGCGCAGACCTCGTTTTCGGATAAGAATTTGTCGAGCGCGTCCGGAGTTATCTCGCAGGAAACTATACTCTCGATTTTTTCGGGAAATATCCAAGCGACGTCAAAATCAAGCAGAGCGGAGGCACTTATAAATACTCTGTGCGCGTTTCGTCCTGCCGCGATCCTCGGATTTTTGCCACGGCTTTTAGCATAAAGCGTTGCAAGGTAGAGCATCGCGCGGATAGAAAGGGAAGAGCCTTCGGTAGAATAGAGTGTCCTTGAAGTGCCAAACAGCTCTGCCGCGTTTTCCTCGCTCTTTTTTATTATTCCGCTAGGACTGTAAAGGACGTCCGCTCCGTCAATTTCGGTGAGGTCGAGCGCCTCGACGCCGAGCGGTCCGTTTCCTTTGTGTCCCGGCATATGCGCGCGAAAGGCTTTCTCCTGCGCGTATTTTTTAACGAAATCGTATATCGGAGTATCCATATTACTCTTCTGCCTTTGCCGCTTCGAGCATAATAGCACATTCCATTCTCTTGCGAAATAGCTCGCAACCGTATTTGTAAACACCGTTTACCGAGCCTGTCGAATGGTAGGCGTTTGCCGCACAACCACCCGAGCAGTAGAGCTTTGCCCAACAGGTAGCACATTCAGGGCGCGAATATACGTTGCATTTGCCGAATTCTTCCTGTGTATCAGTGTTTGTAACGCCGTTCCAAATGTCGCCGAGTTTGAATTTTTCCTCGCCGACGAACTGGTGGCAGGGGTAAAGATCGCCCCAAGGAGTGACCGCCATATATTCGGTTCCCGAGCCGCAACCCGAAACTCTCTTGTAGATGCAGGGACCGCCGCTAAGGTCGATCATATAGTGGTAGAAGGTGAAGGGCTTGCCTGCACGGCGGCGACTGAGCATAAGCTCTGCAAGCTTTTCATACTGCTCGAGAACTATCGGAAGATCCTCGGCAGTAAGTGCGGATTTGTCCTCCGGTGCGCACACTACGGGCTCCATACTAAGCTCGGTAAATCCAAGCTCGAGCATCTTTTCGATGTCCTTTACAAAGTCGGGATTTGCGTGCGTGAAGGTGCCGCGCATATAGTAGTTCTTTCCGCCGCGCGCCTCTACGAGCTTTTGGAATTTGGGAACGATGCGCTCCCAGCTTCCGTTTCCTGCATAGTCAACGCGGTAGCGGTCGTGGATTTCTTTTCTTCCGTCAAGACTGAGCACGACGTTGCTCATCTCGCGGTTTGCAAAGTCAATTACGTCGTCGTCGATAAGAAGTCCGTTCGTGGTCAGAGTAAAACGGAAATTCTTTCCGCATTCCTTCTCACGCTCACGGGCGTATTTTACGAGTTCTTTAAGCATATCGAAATTCATAAGAGGCTCGCCGCCGAAAAAGTCGACTTCTAAGTTTCGTCTGCCCTTCGAGTTTTCGATAAGGAAATCGAGCGCGCGTTTCGCGACGTCAAGGCTCATTACGGCGCGGTCGCCGTGATATTTTCCCTGACTTGCAAAGCAATACTCGCAGTTTAAGTTGCAGGTGTGAGCCACGTGCAGACAGAGTGCCTTTACGACGCCCGAGGTCTTTCTTTTGAGCGTGTCTGCAATAGGAGAGAAGGTGTCGGGCGCAAATAGCTTGCCTGATGCTTTAAGAGCCTCGATCTGGTCGAAGCAGTCGATGATCTCATCGCGGTTTACATCTTCTCTGTCCTGATATTTTGCGAGAATTTCAGTGATTATTTCTTCTTTTTCCTTGTTTTCGTATGCGGTGATGATGTCGTAAGCAACCTCATCGACTACGTGGACAGAGCCCGAGAAGACGTCGAGTACTATATTCATTCCGCCAAGCTTATATGCATGTATCATAGAGTATGTAGTCCTTTTAAGTAAAGTTTTTGAGGGTTCTTAGGGAACTTTTTCCAAAAAGTTCCCTAAGTAAAGTTTTTGGGAAAGTCTGAAAAACCTTTTTACAAAAAGGGTTTTCAGATTACGTTTGAAGATCCAAGAAACTTTTTTAAAATTTCTTGGCGGGATATCTAAGGGCTGCGCCCTTAGACCAAAAATGCCGCCCAAAAAGGCGGCATTCGGAGCGAAAATGATTACTTGTTTTCGTTTTCCTTCTTGGTGTTTTCACACTGCTGGTTAGCGATACCGCAGCTGGTCTTGCAAGCGGACTGGCAGGAGGTCTGGCATTCGCCGCAACCGCCGTTCTTTGCGCTTTCGCAGAGATTTCTGGTATCGAGAGTCTTTATACGCATTATAAATTCCTCCGTTTAGTATTTTATATTTACCTTATTATAGCACGCCTTTCTCGGTCTGTCAAGCGAGATAATAATATTTTTTTCCTTATAACGAAATTTATTGACATTTTTTTCGACGTCTGTTATAATAAAATCCGAAAAATGGTAAGGAGAGAGCCGTATGAAGGAAAGATACATTTCTCTTATGGAAAGAACGCTCGAAGCGTACAGCTACGAGCATATCGAGCGATATTTTAACGAGGTCCGCGAGGGAGGTCTTAAAGAACACGGATTTCCGAGGCTTACTGCCGATATAGGTATTCTTATCGCGCGCGGACGAAAGAGAGAGCTTTTGCCGATATTCCTTGAAATGATGGATTTTTGCTGTGAGAATATACCTAAGGTCAAGGCGGCAAACGATTTTTCGGTAAAAGAGATAATTTTCTGTATTATGGAGCTTAGCGGAAAGGGAATAGTTAGAGAGGAAAAAATTGAGTCCTGGAAAAACTCCCTTCGTACGATAGTACCCGAAAAGTGCTACACTCAGTACGCCAAAACGCCGAGCGATAAGATCTTCAACTGGGCGCTTTTCACCGCAGTCAGCGAGTATATGCGTACCTATATCGGACTTTGCGATTCGAGCGAGTTTGTGGATATTCAGATCCCGACTCAGCTTCACTGGCTTGACTGTAACGGAATGTACCGCGACGACGAGGAAAACCCGCCGATGGTATACGACCTCGTTCCGAGAGGACTTTTTGCCGTTCTTCTTCATTTCGGCTATAACGGAATGTACCGCGACGAGCTTGACTCTTGTCTTAGAAAAGCAGGGCTTCTTACTCTCAAAATGCAGTCTGTCACGGGAGAGGTTCCGTTTGGCGGACGCTCCTCGCAGTTTCCGCACAATGAGGCTCACCTCGCGATAGTTCTTGAATACGAGGCAAACAGATATGCAAGGGAGGGTGATCTCGCGCTTGCGGGAGAGTTCAAGGCGGCGGCGAAAAAAGCGCTTGATAACGTGCAGTACTGGCTTTCGAAGGAGCCGATAAGACATATCAAAAACCGCTTCCCGACCGAAACGAAATACGGTTGCGAGAACTACGCGTATTTTGATAAATATATGATAACTACGGCATCTTTTCTTTACGTTGCACAGCTTATCTGCGATGACAATATAGAGATAAAAGAGATCGACAGAAGTATTCCGTACACCGCAACCACATCGGACGAGTTCCACAAGGTTTTTGCAAGCGCGGGCGGATATTTCCTCGAATTTGAAACCTTTTCCAATATGCACTACGACGCGTCAGGACTTGGAAGAATTCACAAGGACTGCGCTCCGAGTTGTGTTTGTATGTCGAGTCCGTGCAGTGCTACTCCGAGCTATGAGATCGACGTGAAGGACGCGTGTAACCTTTCGCTTGCGGTCGGTCACAAAAAGCAGGAAAGCTATATTTTTGCAACGACTCCGGACTCAAAATATCAACTGACCGAGCTCTCCTCGGACGAAAAGTGTGCGCGCGCGGCGTTTGACGTGACGCTTGCGGATGGCGCGCTTATCAGCACGAGATATACGGTCGGCAAAAACGGTGTCGATATAGTCGCTTCGGGCGACGGCGAGATCGCTCATCTCCTGCCGGCATTCGAGTTTGACGGAGAGGAGTACTCTGAGATCGTCCTTGATAAAAACAAGCTCGAAATCACCTACGGGGGATATACTTGCAGATATACGGCAAGTGGTGAGATAGTCGACGCGGGAAAGACCGCGTGCAGTCGTCACGGACACTACAAGGTCTTTTACACAAAGGCGACGGATACTCTTTCGGTGCATATCGAGATATTCAAAAAATAATGAAAAGGTCGGGAAGCCGACCTTTCGTTTTGATATAAAAAACTTGACTTTAAGTGTATTGTATGATAAAATTACTATATATGCTTTGAAACGGAGATAATTATGTCACAAAAAAATAAAGAAAGGCTTTATCTGATATACGGCATAGCGCTTTCGGTGCTTATTGTCCTGCTCGGAATTTGCCTTATCGTGTCCTGTGTTACGATCTATAAAAGCGGAGATCACCCGTTCACGCCCGAGAGTATTTCGGCACAGTTCAAAAAAATAATAGTTCCGACGGTCGTCTGTCTTGCCGCACTCGTTGGCTCGGTAGTTATATCTGCTGTTTTTCCGCTCGAAGAAAAGAAGCTTCGCCCTGCGCCCGATCCGAAAAGCGTAGCCGCAAAACTGCGGTCAAGGCTCGCGGACAAAGGCGGAGTCAGTGAAGAAGCGGATAAGATCGCATCGGACAGAGATATGTTCAGAACGATTGCTCTTTCACTCTGTGCGGTATCGTCGGCTCCTGTCTTTATGTATATCTTTAAAGAGTCGAGCTTTACCGACGAAATAAACCGCAGTATCATATCTCTTATGTGGGTCCTTCTGCCGTGTGCGGTATTTGCTTTTTCTGTCGGCGTGGTTTTCTCGTTTTACTCAAAATACAGTTATAACAAAGAAATAGCCGAGCTTAAAAAATCTCTCGCCGCTACCGCAGAAAACGGCGCGGAAATAAAGCCGATCGCGGTGACAACGGGAAAGAAAAATTATTCTCTTGCAGTCGCCAGGGCTCTTGTTTTTGCCGTAGCGGTCGCATTTATAGTGCTTGGAATTTTCAACGGCGGAATGAGCGACGTGCTTGATAAGGCTATTAAAATTTGTACCGAATGTATAGGACTTGGCTGATATGAATTTAAATAAAGAAAACAAAAAAACAAAAAAGAGCAAACTGCCGTTTAAGCGAAGGCTTATCCAGCTATACGCCGCACTGCTCTTTAACGCCAACCTGAAAGGCTTTGGCAACGGATATATTTATCTCGGCAAGGTAAAAAACATGTGCGCGCCCGGACTCAACTGCTATTCCTGCCCGGGAGCATCGGCGGCGTGTCCGCTCGGAGCGCTACAAAACGCTCTTGCCGACGCGAACAAGACGGCTCCGTATTATATGCTCGGAATCATTATGCTTTACGGACTGCTGTTTGGACGCTGGATATGCGGCTTCCTTTGTCCTTTTGGACTTATTCAGGATCTTTTACATAAAATAAAGACTCCGAAGCTCCAAAAAAACAGAGTAACGAGAGTTCTTTCTTATCTTAAATACGTGATACTTGCGGTGTTTGCGATAATCATACCGCTCATATATAGCGCAAGAGGCGACAAGATCCCCGCTTTTTGTAAATACATCTGCCCTGCGGGAACGCTTGAAGGCGGAGTCGGGCTTCTTTCGAATCAGGCAAACAGCGGACTGCTCTCACTGCTCGGACCGCTCTTTACTTGGAAGTTCCTGCTTTTGGTCGTATTTATCGTAGGATCGGTGTTCATTTACCGCTTCTTCTGCCGTTTCTTCTGTCCGCTCGGCGCGCTTTACGGACTTTTCAATAAGATCGCGCTTATCGGAATAAAGCTTGAAAAGCCCAAATGTATCGACTGCGGACTTTGCATCAGTAAATGCAAGATGGATATTCGTCACGTCGGCGATCACGAGTGTATAAACTGCGGTGAATGCATCGACGTCTGCCCGACAAACGCTATACAGTGGAAGGGCGCAAGGATAATCCTGCCGCCAAATGAGATCCCTGAAAATGCAAGCGAAGAGGAAAAGGAAAGAATCGAGGCAAAGCGCAAAAAGCGCGTAACTGCCGTAAAGATCGTATCGGTAGTGCTTGCGGCGGCGCTCCTTATCGGAAGCCTTGTGTACTACAACTTTATTGATAAAGCACCCGTCACAAATACACCGCCGCCAAGCGGTGATACCGGAGAGCCAACAGTCGGCTACGCTATCGGAAACATCTGCGTAAGTGAGGATATAAAGATTCTTCACGGCGGAGAGGGAAGCTTTAACGTATCGCAGAACAAGGGAAAGATAACGGTCATAAACTTCTGGTATACGACCTGTCAACCCTGCCTTGAAGAGCTTCCTCATTTCGAAGAGGTATATAAGGAGTATACAAACAAGGGCGTGTCTATTGATATGATAGCAATATGCTCGGCAGACGACAGCGAGGACGATATAACCTTCTGTATTTTCGAACACGGCTTTGAAAATTACACGATGAAGTTCGGACATAACAACGCGGGCGAGAGCTACTATTTCGCTATGGGCGGAAAGGGACAGTATCCTATGACGGTGGTCGTTGACGCCGACGGTATTATCGTAGCGCGCTCGGAAGCCAAGATGGAAAAGGCAGAGCTTGTAGAGGCTATTGAAAAGGCGCTTGGGAACTAAATAAAAAATCCGTTCAAGATAGCGTGATGTCCTTAGCGGAGAATTTTCGCTTTGATAAAAAAGCAAGCTTCGCATTTGACTAGTCAAACGCAAATGGGCTAAGCCCAAACCCATATAACAAGCAGAAAGAGAGAACAAATCGGTTCGTAGCCGAAATGTCCTCTCTTTTTCTGTTGGTTAAATGAAATCGTGGCTATGCCACGATGAAATCTTCGCTTTACTCAGATGAAATCCAAGGCGTTGCCTTGGATGAAATCAAATCCTTCTGTTATAACCCTGCGAAGCAGGATTTCATCGCGAAAGCGATTTCATCCACCAACGGTGGATTTCACCCGGCGAAGACGGATTTGACTGCGTGATACTCCGTTAAGAGTATCACGCTATGCACGGATTTTTATTTTAGCTAAGGATCATATCGAAGAGTCCGGGAGATGCCTGACCGAGATCATCTCTTGCGGAAAATGCGACAACTGCGGTTCTTTCGTCACTTGCAACCAGTGTTATCTCAATAACGCCGTTATTTGAAACGTAGACCTGACCGTTGTATTCGAGCACCGCAACGCCGAACTTGCAGTTTACAGTGAGCTTTCTTCCTTCGGGATTTCTGATGATATAATGCTTCTTTTCTCCCTTGCCTACCTTGACAGCGGTAGTATCCTCAACCACCGGAATGGGATCCTCTGCGCTTCCGTCGGGAAGCTTATAAACGATGATGTCAAGGGTGGTCGAGCCTTCCTCAAAGGAATACTCTTCGTTTTCTGCCGAGTACGCGTCCGAGGGAACGGTTACGTGGTAATCGTTTTCGTCAAGAGAGCAGATGACCTTGCCGTTTGCATCACTCAGCACCGGTGTAAAGCAGTTTTCGCCAACACAGAACTGAATTTTGACGCCTTCTACGGGATTTCCGTCGATGTCCTTTACGTTTACCGTATAGGTTATCTTGCCGTCGTCGGGCGTCTGATCGTCGTCGCTATCGTCGTCACCTTCACCGATGTCGGTATCGTCATCGCCGCCTACGTCGGTCGTGTTATCCTTATCGTCGTTCTTGTCACCGTCGCCGTTATCCGATGCCGTATTGCAAGCACAGAAAATAAATGCAAAGCAAAGAATGAGCGAGATAACAGCAAGCAGTTTTGTAAATCTACCTGAACTGTTCATATTTATCCTCCTGATATTTTTTAATTTTTGAACACCGACATTATACCACTTCGCAGTCGATATTACAATAGCTTTCTGAAAATAATTCTTTGAAAATATGAAACTTTTGTGTTAAAATCCAAAAAAAAGACGCCGATTTGACAAAATAAAATCGGTCGGATTGATCCGACCGATTTTTTCGTTTTTTTAACTTAGCTTGCCGAAACGTAGCAGCAGGCAAAGAGCCAAGCGTTCTGTACGGGAACGATAATATCGGTAAATATCTGCGTTCCTGCTTCGTAATTCCACCAGCCCTTGTATCCGCCGACTGTCTTTATCATATATTCGAGATCCTTGTCGAGAGGACATACGCCTGTCACCTCGTCGCATATCTCGGCATATTTTGCAATAAGCTCGTTGAAGCTTTCTTTTCTTGCAAACTTGCCGTCCTCGTCGTAAATGTACGCGCCGAGTCTGTCGGTTTCGCACATTTCGGTAAAGGAAGCGATGTGATCACTTGCGCTCGAAATGCGGACGAGCACGAGAGGGCCGTCTGCGCTTCCGAGGTGATAATATCCGTCGTTTTCGTTGAATACGACATTAAGACCTGTGCTTGTGATATCAAGGCTTGTGAGCATTTTTTCGGTAAGAGGAGTTTCGGGAACGTACTTTTCAAGCTTGCCCTTCGGCATAATATCCTGCCAGGGCTCGTCGATTATATCTCTTACGAAATCCCCCTCGCGCTCGATCTTCAAAACAGAGGAAATATCACTGTCCGACTCGTTCGTCATACCGATAATATACTGTGACGTGCCCGTTCCGTTCGTTCCTATGTTGGAGTCCTTGACGTTAAGGAAGAACGATCCGTCACTTTCCATATCGGCTACGTTGTAGGGAAGGGGAAACGTGGGAGCACCGCGGTATTCAACCTTTACCGAAGGATCGGACGAGGATATTTTATAGTGCCCTTGCTTTGCCGGAGTGAAGATGAAATACGCTGAATTTTTGGCAGGAATCTTTATAAAGCTTCCGCCGACCGACGCTCTGTGAGTCTTGTACTCGACGTCGGCATCGTTCACGGTGAACGTAATGTTTCCCGATTCTTCGAGTCCGTTATAAAGGACTACCGTGATCTCGGGAGCCTCTGCGCTGAGAACGCAGGAGCTCTCGTCGTAGCTGAACGTCTTGTCACTGTCAACCGATTCGAGAGAAACGGTGTAATCTCCTGCATCAAGCGAGAATTTTACCGATCCGGTAGGACCTGCGACGTTCATTTTGACCTGTTCTCCGTTTTTTAGAACATGTACTACTACGTCGCTGACCGCCTCGCCTGCATAGTTGACGAGATTTACCTTGTAATCGAGTGTACCCTTGGGCGTGTCGTCGTTTTTATCGGAGTCCGAGCTGCCGTCCTCGCTCTTGCACGCGGTAAATGCTACGCAGAGTGACAGGACGAACGCGATAGAGAGCACAAGGCTCAGGATCCTATTAAATGTTTTGTTTTTCATTGTACTGTATCCTCATTTTAGTTTTACGCCTGAGGTCCAAAATACTGGTAGTAGTAGCAGAGCTTTCTCCAAGAGGTATCAACACCCTCGAAGGTGTATTTGTCCATAAGGATTTGAAGGAGTTCTGCGAGCTCCTCGTTTACTGCAACGCAACCAACGCGCTCTGCGGGAGAATTTACCTTGCTTGCATCATTTGCATATTTCTGTGCAAGCGCGGTGAGATCCTCGCCCTCGCCGTGATAGATTCCTGCGATAACGTCCTCGATCTCATAGATGGAAGCGTACTCTGTGTAGCTGTCACCCCAAAGCTCCTTGAACTTTGTGATAAGAGCTTCTCTGTGATCTGCGGGGCGAGCGTCTGCATCAATGCCGAGATCCTTGTAGAACTGTGCGATATAGGTGAGAATGTACTGATCTCCCTCGGTCATCGCGAAATTGAACGATCCGAGAGCTATCATCTGAGTAAGGGATTTGTTGAAAATTCCGGTAGATCCGACGAAATCTGCATAAACGACAGATCCGAGAGATCCGTCTGCACGCTTTTCGTGGTAGTATCCGTCGCTTCCGAGAACGACATCGATACCGCCTGCGATGATCTCGTTTACAGACTCGGTATTTTCATTTTCGTAGTAGGTGAAGAATCCTGGAGATGCGATGGTGAATATCTCGGTCGTAGGAGCGAGATATTTAATCTCGAATGTGAAGGTGCCTTCCTGATATACGTCGTAGTAAGCGATGTCGATGTAGTACGCTTTGCCCGCTTCCATATACATTACCATAGAGCAGTTGATGCTATCGTTATACATTCTTTCGCCGCCGTTATAGGTGTAGAAAGGTTTGTTCTCGGCGATATTCTCTTCAAGGAATATCCAAGCGTTTACCTCGTAATCACTGTCAGAGGTAATGCGGTATGCGCCCGATCTCGTAGGAACGAATTTGTAGAGCAGACCGCGAGGCATAATAACACGGTTGTAGGTTACACTGTTGTCCTTGCCTTCCTTTGCCTCGAATGCCGAGAAGGGAGCAAGA
Source organism: Eubacteriales bacterium (assembly GCA_045657105.1). Taxonomy (GTDB): domain Bacteria; phylum Bacillota; class Clostridia; order Oscillospirales; family CAG-272; genus SIG672. The sequence goes on along the minus strand of JAZOSN010000059.1, from coordinate 19,193 downwards.
CCGCGTATTGGGTCAACGAGCTGAGCTCCGTTTGTGCCGTATGCATCGTAGTAAACGCACATCTTAAGCCACTGATTTGGGTTCTCAGGCTCGAGCCCTGCGACGTTTGCGATGCTTTCGAGTATATCACGAAGCTCGGCGTTTACGGTACAGAAGCCGTTAAACTCGGAATTTGATGCATAGCTGAAATAAGGAAGAATTTCATCGTAGTACTGGTAAGCCGGACTGGTAGGATCGCAGACAAGATTGTATATTGTGGAGTCGCTGAAATTCGTGTAACCCATAAGGTTTGCAATAAGCAGGGGACCGTTTTTGTCGTTTACGTGGTAGTAGCCGTCTTTTTCGTTGAAAACGGGAGTTACGTAATCCTGGTATGAGAAGCCGAATTCATCGGGATTGGTTGCCGCGTTTCTCGGAATATAAGTAGGAGAGTCAACGTCTGCCTCGGAAACTACGCGGAGATCTTTGAGATATACTCTGTCATCTCCTTCGTTTGTGGTCGAGTCCTTCATATAAACGAAGGCTACCTCGTAAGTACCGTCCTCGGTTGCAACGTAGGGATAACAGGTAGACCAGTTTTCACCGACGCCCGAGATCTGATAAATGTCCTCGCCGTCAACGATAATGACGAGAGCGTCTGCGCCGCGCTCGGACGAAGAAATGTAGTCAAATGCAAGCGCCTGTCCCTTTTTGAGAGTAACGTCTGCATACATAATAGCAAAAGTCGAGGATTTGCCGGCGTTTGAGCTCATAATGCAGGAAACGCCGTTCTTTTCGCCGATCACGAAGGGCCAAGCGGATTCGGACGCGCCCTCTTCGGTTTCGGGACGGTAGGTAACCTCGATCTCGCCCTTGTTGAATACTCCGCCGATCTCATCGGAGGAGGGCATATCAACGGTAGGTTTTTCTATCGGAGTGAGCTCGGAAATGTTCGCAAAGAGCTTCTGAGTGTAGTTGTCTGCCGAGAAATATTCAAAGGCTTTTTCAAAGGGCTCCGCAGAGGGGACGCCGCCGACCTCGATAAGGCAAATTACGCCGTAACGGTCGATTATTACAGATGTGGGGTAGTTGCCTATACTGAATGCGCTTTTCAGTTGAGTGTAGTCCCTAACCTTGGGGAAAGGAAGCGGATCGAGTCCGTACATAGCCTCAAACATGTCGATGTCGTCCTCGGTGTCGGTGTGGTTCATAGCGAGTATTTCAATATCGTCCTTGAACTTCTCGTATGCCGATGCCATATAGGGGAATTCTTTTAAGCACCACGTACAAGTCGTGAACCAGAAATTGAGCATTACTGCCTTCTTTTCTTTGAGAAGCTCGGAAAGACGGACGTTTTCGCCATCTCTTGTGATAACGCTGAAATCGTGCATTACCGAGCCGAGCTCGTAGCTGACTCCTGCGAGGCTCTCGCTCTTTATTACCGCAGAGGTGAGCGTGATAGAGGTGAACGTGCCGGTAATAGCGTAAGATTTTGCAACGTCATATCCTTCGGGAACGCCGGTGAGCACCGCGCTGTACGCCGACTTTTTCGGAAGCTTCATCGTAGCTACGCCGTCCGCGTTTGTTTCGGCAAAGCCTTCAAGGTCGTCAAGCGTATCGTCTGCATAAACGTAAACCTTTACTTTATCAAGAGCAAGTCCGCCTGCCGAGAGAACCTTTATCGAGTATTCGACCTTGACAGTCGGCTCTCCGCCGTCGGGATCGTCGGGACCTTCTCCCTGAGAAGGTGTGTCCGGATTTGTCGAGGGATCACCCGATCCGTTATCATCATTGTTGTCCGAGCCGCCCGTGCACGCGCAGAGCATCGAGAAGAGCATCGAAGCAAGCAGCAGTAACGCGAGTATAGCGCGTACCGTTGTGGTTTTCTTCATATTTGTTTCTCCTATAAATATATTTTTACGCTTGCCGCAGGAAAATCAGTAGCTTTTCCGGGGCATAGAAGTAAATAACCAGAATAATAATACCACAATATTTTGTGAAAATCAATAGAATTCACAAATATTTAATTTATAATATTGTAGTTTTTCTAAAAAAAGACTTGCAAAAAAACGTGAGGTGTGTTAAAATAGAATGGTTATGCATATTTACTTTTACACACGAAAGCGTGAAAGTGAAAAATAAGGTATATAAATAAAAGTATATAGATCGAAAGGAAACTAAAATGGCACGCAAAACACTCTGGACAAGAGTAGTATCGGGCGCACTCGTGCTCCTTACGGTACTCGCTCTTCTCATCTCAACGCTTGTGGCTCCTCTCAGTGTATCTGCACAAAAATCGCTGATACAGCTTCTGGGCGGGGACATAAACACAAATTTCAAGGACTATTTTAATACGTCGGTAATCTATCAGCTCCCCGCGGGAGTCAGAGATACCGATGAAATATCACTTATAGTACAGCTTGACAAGACGTCACTGCTTGACGCTTACGAGAAGAAGGATACGGATATGTCTATATCCGAATTTTCTCTCACCGAAGATGCGGCAAAGCTTAAAGCAGATATTCTCTCGGAAAAGGCAGAGCTTCTCGCTATGCTCGACGAGGGCAAGCTGAGTTACGGCATCGGTGCCGACTACTCGACCGTTATAAGCGGCTTTGAAATAACTATTAAGGCAGGAGATTTCGCCAAGGTCTGCACGACCTTCGGAAACCGCGCCAACGTTATCGTGGGCGACGTTTACAAGACTGCCGAAACCAAGCTCGTTGAAAACAAGGTCGACGTATACGAAACCGGTATATTCGATAGCTCTGATTTCGCATACAACGGAGAGGGAATGGTAATCGCGGTTCTCGATACAGGACTTGACTACTATCACTCTGCTTTCCTTGACTCTAACTTCAAAACCGACAGAAACAAGCTCGGACTCACCTTCGAAGAGGTTGCCGCGCTTATCGGTGATACTGTTGCATCAAAGCAACAGAGCGGACTTACCGCTTCCGACGTTTATATCAGTGACAAGGTTCCTTTCGGATTTGACTATGCAGACTACGATTCGGACGTTTACCCGATGACTCCTTCGGCGAACGACCACGGAACTCACGTTTCGGGAGTTATTGCAGGACACGACGATACCATCACGGGCGTTGCTCCCGGAGCACAGCTCGTTGAAATGAAGATATTCTCGGACACGGAATCGTCTGCAAGAACCTCTTGGATACTCAGTGCACTTGAAGACTGTGTCGTTCTCGGCGTTGACGTTATCAATATGTCGATAGGTACGAGCTGCGGATTCAGCCGTGAGATGGACAAGGAACAGATCTCGGGCGTTTACGACAGAATTCGTGCGGCAGGTATCAGTATGGTGGTTGCGGCGTCCAATAGCTTCAACTCGACCTACGGATCGGAGAAAAACGGAAACCTCCCGCTTACCTCCAATCCCGACAGTGCAACGGTAGGCTCTCCTTCGACCTACAAGGGTGCTCTTTCGGTAGCTTCGATAAGCGGCGTTAAGACTCCCTACCTTCTCTACAACAACACTATAATCTACTTCACCGAGTCTACCGACAGAGTTCAGGAAGAAAAGAACTTCTTTGACGAGATATTTGCAGACGGTAAGGACTCGCTTGAAATCGAATACGTTACTATTCCGGGCGCAGGACGCTCTGCCGACTATACCGGAATAGACGTAAAGGGCAAGATCGCGCTCGTTCGACGCGGATCTACCACCTTTGAGGAAAAAGCAAACGTCGCTCAGCAAAAGGGTGCGGCAGGCGTTATTATTTACAATAACGTTTCGGGTGAAATCAAGATGAATGTCGGTGACACGACGATCCCTGTCTGCTCTATCCGTCAGGACGACGGTGAGCTGCTCGCGGCATCTAAGAGCGGTGTTATCAAGATCAGTCGCTCGCAGGCCTCGGGTCCCTTCATGTCCGACTTCTCCTCGTGGGGACCTACTCCCGACCTCGAACTCAAGCCCGAGATCACCGCACACGGCGGCTCGATACTCTCGGCAGTTCCCGGTCAGTCGTACGACCGTCTTTCGGGAACCTCGATGGCAACTCCCAATATGTCGGGCGTTACCGCTCTTATGCGCCAGTACGTGCTTAGCGCATTCCCTGAGCTCAGAAACAATCCCGTTGAGGTCACGGCTCTTGTAAACAGACTTATGATGTCCACTGCGGACATTATATATAACGTAAACGGACTTCCTTACTCGGTAAGAAAGCAGGGCGCAGGTCTTGCAAACCTTACGAGCTCTGCCGCAACTCCTGCTTATATCGTAACCTACGATCGTATTGACGGCTCTGTAATGGATAAGTCGAAGATCGAGCTTGGCGACGATCCGAGCAAGACCGGTGTTTACACCCTTAAATTCTCGATAAACAACTTTGGAAGCAGTGCTCTTACATACGACGTTTCGGCATACGTTATGACCGAGGGCGTCAGTGAAACCAAGACAAACGACGGTGAAACAACCGTTACCGAGCAGGGATATATCCTTGACGGAGCAAAGGTCGTTGTTACTTCGGTTAAGAACGGAACTCTCGACCAAAGCAAGGTGACCGTCGGTGCAGGAGAGGTTGCGGACGTTACCGTAACCATCACTCTCAGTGACGCGGATAAGAAATATATGGACGACTCGTTCGAAAACGGTATGTACGTCGAAGGATTCGTCGTTCTGGACGCTCTTTCGGGTACCGAGATCGACCTTAGCGTTCCTTACCTTGCTTTCTACGGCGACTGGACCGAGGCTCCCATATTCGACCTTGATTATTTTGAAACCAACAAGGACGAGATCGACGACTCGATCGACCTTGAAGACAAAACTCTTCCCGATGCATACGCGACACGTCCTATCGGCGGAATTTCTGACGACTACGTAAGCTACCTCGGATCCTACTACTTCATTCAGAATCCCTCGTCCAGACTTATCGCGGCAGACAGAAAGTACATAGCACTCTCAAATCAGACAGATACGATAAACTCGCTCAGATTCGTATGGGCAGGACTTCTCAGAAACGCCGCGACTATTGAAATATCGATAGTCGAGGATTCGACCGGAGAGGTTGTGTTCACCAAGGTCGAGGAGGACGTCCGTAAATCCTACGGCGACGGCGGATCGATCTATCCCGCAAACGTCAAGATAGAGTTCAGTGCGATAGATGCAAACCTCAAAAACAATACCGAATACACGGTAACGCTTAAAGCTTACCTCGACTACGGCGACGGCGGAGCAGAAACCAACGACTCCAACGTATTTGAGTTCCCGCTCGTTACCGACTTCGAGGCTCCCGCAATCACCGACGTTGATTACTATACAGAGTATGATAAGTCGGCTAAAAAGACCAGACTTTACGCTCGTCTTTCGATCTTTGATAACCACTATTCTATGGCTATGCAGCCCGGATACGTCGATGACGATCAGGACGAGCCGATGCTCTACAACTTCGACCAGTATATGACTCCGATATATTCGTCGGTCAACTCTACGAGCGAGGTTATTTACGAACTTACAGACTACGTTGACGATATAAGAACGAAGTCTACCACGAGAAACTGCTTCACGGTGGCGGTTTACGACTACGCGCTCAACCTTGCGACCTACGAGATCTCGCTTCCCGATGATTTCGTTGACTTCTACTTTGAGGAAGAGGTAAGCAAGGAAGGACAGTATGCGCTTACTCTCAGTCCCAACGAGGTTTATACTCTTTCTCCCAAGACCTATCCCGGAACCGAGTGGCCCGAGCTTCTCGAATACACTTCTTCCAATAACAATGTAGTTCGCGTTGTTAACAACAAGATAGTTGCAGTTAAGTCCGGCGTTGCTCTTATAAGCGCACAGGATAAGACGACGAATAAGATAGCACGAATGACCGTCAAGGTTCTCGGTGAAAACGAGGACGGATACAGACGCTACGATAAGCCTGTTACCGATAACTTCTATCTTACGGGATACCGTACGGAAAAAGCATATTATTTCGTGGCCTCCGAGGACAGAGATATTGGTGAAACGGGAAATGAAATGAAATTCCCGTCGCAGAACTCCTACTCGCTTTCGATGTTCCCGTCCGAGGCGGTAACAATAAGATATAAGCTCGACGCTTATTTCCCCGATGCGACCGAGGTTGTCTTTGAATCGAGTAACGAAAATCTCGTTAAGGTAGATCAAAGCGGAAAGATCACGGCAGTTGCCGAAGGTTTTGCTTCGGTCACCGCCCGCGTTATGATGGACGGCAAGAGCACCTATTACTCCAAGACGATAAGCATTGAGATCAAGGATCCTTACATAACCACAGGTCCTTCGCTGACTCACTACTTCGGTCTTGGCGGACGCGTTGACATTCCCAAGGATCTCGCACTTACCGAGATCGGACAGTTCGCATTCTCGAACTTCGAATATATCCCGAAGGATCCCGCCGATATAACCGAGGAGGAGCCGGACGCTACCAAGATGTGGTTTATCGGTGAAAACACGGTTGAAGAGGTCATAATTCCCGAGGGAGTCAAGACCATCGGCTCGTATGCTTTCGCAAATCTCACCGCACTTAAAAAGGTCGTTCTTCCTTCGACCATCGAAACGATAGACCTCGGAGCGTTCTACGGTTGTAGGTCACTCCAAGTCGTCGAGGGTATAGAGAACGTCAAGTTCATCAACCAGAATGCATTTGCAAACTGTGCACTTGAAGGAACGATCTCGCTCGATTCTGCGATAGTTCTTACACACTATGCATTTGCAAACAATGCAAAGCTTGAAGGAGTTGTGATCTCCGAGGCGGCACAGTCGGTCGGTATGTATGCATTCTCCGGTTGTAAGTCGCTTGAAACTCTCACAGTAAAGGCAGATAAGGTCAAGCTCGGAGCATTCGCATTTGCAAACTGCTCCTCGCTCAAATCTGTATCGATCAACGCGGCGGTTATTCCGACCGGAGCGTTCCACGGTTGCTCCTCGCTGAGAAGCGTAACCTTCGGAAAGGACGTTGCGGTAATCGGTGAATATGCATTCCGCGATACCGCGCTTACCGAGATCACTGTGGCAGAGGGTAATACCACTCTTTATCATCAGGCAGGAAGCTCCTATATACTTAATAAGGAAGGAAATGAGATAATTTTCGTGGCAACGGGTATCTCCGGAGTGTTCGCTCCCGATCTCCCGAACGTCACCTCGGTTGCAAACGGAGCCTTCTCGGGCAACAAGAACCTTACCTCGATAATCCTTCCGGGCGTTACCTCGGTAGGTAACTACGCGTTTGCAGACTGTCAGCGTCTTACAAACGTAACTCTCGGAACTCTCGAAAAGATAGGCGAATACTCCTATTTCAACGTACAGATAACCGAGGCACCCTCGTTTGAGAAGATCGCGCATATCGGAAAGTACGCGTTTGCGGGATCTGAGCTTCTTCACGTCGTTATTCCCGACGGTGTTACCGTTGGCGAGGGCGCGTTCTACGAGTGTCAGGATATTATCTCGGTAGTTATCGGAGATAACGTTATCCTCGGCGACTACGCGTTCAGACTTGACAGAGAAACCAACTACAAATCCGAAAGCTACCGCGACAAGGAAAGCGGCAAGCTCGTTTACTACTACGTTTACACCTCGGCTCTCCACTCGCTCACGATCGGAGATAACGTAACTCTCGGAAACGGCGCATTTATGGGCGCTGCCGAGCTCGAAAGCGTTACTCTCGGTGAGGGTGCGATCATCGGAGATGAGGCATTCTATAATGCGGCAAACCTCAAAAACATCGACCTTTCCAAGGTTAAGTACATAGGCGACCGCGCATTCTCGGGCGACGTTCTCTACGATTTCGTAGATAGCTCGTTTACCGATCCGCTTTACGACGAAAACGGCTACGTTTACAGATTCTTTGCTACCGATCTCGCAAATATCGACCTTTCCTCGGTTGAATTTATCGGTGAGGGCGCATTCGAATACTGCCACGAGCTTGTTTCTGTAAAGCTCGGTGATAAAGTCACCTCTATTTCCTCGCTCGCATTTGATAACTGCCTTAAACTCGAAGAGATCAACCTCGGAAAAGTTAAAGAGATCGGAGATAACGCTTTTGCAAACTCCGCACTCACCGAAATCGACCTTTCGGGCGCAGAAAAGATCGGCGAGTATGCATTTGTTTACAGTGAAAAGCTTGGAAAGGTAATCTTTGCGGAAAATGCAGAGAGTATCGAGATCGCAGAGGGTGCATTCTCCTACTGCACAGTCCTTGGCGAGCTTGTAAATCTCGATAAGGTCACCTACGTCGGCGATTACAGCTTCGCTTATACCGACATAACGAAGGCAGATCTTTCGGGCGCAAAGTATATCGGCGAGCTTGCATTCATCAAAGAGAAAATGACCGATTTCGAGGTAACTCTCGGAGAAAACCTTGAATCTATGGGCGATAATCCCTTTGCGATGTGCAGACTTCCGATATTCTCCTCGACCGAGAAGGAAAGCTTTAACGGCAAGGATTACGAAAAGACCGTTTATACCTACGACATAAGCAAAAATATCAAGATAATAGACGGAATTATTTACAGAGTAGTACCAAACGGTCTTGAACTCGTTTCCTATGCGGGAGATAGTAAGACTGTTAAGGTAGCAGATAACACGGTAAGAATAAGCGCTATGGCGTTTGCAGGCACTGATATTACCCGCGTAGAGCTTCCCAAGGAGCTTAGCGCGATCGGACATAAGGCGTTCTTTGAGTGCGATGACCTCTCGCTCGTGGTATTCACCTCGTACAAGGCACCGATACTCGAAGAGGAATACGACGCTATCTACTTCCAGTCCGGACAGAATCTCCCTGCAACCGGTATATATCAGTTCAGTGATATCGACGGAAACCTCATCGAATATCCCGGACTTGAAATCGTTGACTTCTTTATGTGGAACGCAACCGATAATGCAACCAACGTTTACTACGGAGCAAACTTCGTTGATTATATCGGACATATCGAAGATAAGGTCGTTATGCTCAGACCTGTCAACGGTACGTATTACACAACGTTTATTTACGGTCAGTATTTCGGAAATACGCTTGAAGGCGCGGCGGCACCCGACGATATTACGATCGCGGCTATCGCGGCTATAAACAAGCTTCCCGAAAAGGTTGCTCTCTCGGATAAGGCGCTCGTTATCGCGGCAAGAGAGGCTTACGATAAGATCGCAACTCTCGCACAGCAGGCTCTCGTTGATAACACGAAGCTCATTCAGGCAGAGAAGAGAATAAGCGACCTTGAATACCTCGCAAATCAGGGCGGAAATCAGCCTCCTGTCGAAGGCGGAGATCTTCCCACTCCTACGCTCCCGTCCGAAAATAAGATCTCGACTGAAACTGTGATCTACACAGTTCTCGGCGTGCTTCTTGCACTCGCGACAGCGGCGGCAGTAGTATTTGCACTGCTTTACTTTGGTACAAAGAAAAAAGATAACGCTCCTGCAATTGCAGAAAGCAAGGAAGATCTTGCACCTGAGAAGCAGGAAAGCTCGGAAGAGAGCACCGAAGGCGAAAACGGTGAGAATTCCGAGGCTCAAAAAGGAGCAGACGACGATGAAAAATAAGATGATCATAAGGATAAAGTGGGTTTTCGCACTTGCTTTGATCCTTGCTGCGGCAGGCTGTTTTACAGCCTGCGCGCAGTGGAAAACTCCGTATAAAACGCTCGATAAGGACGGATATACGGTAAGCGTCAGATATGACGCAAACGGCGGCTCGTTCGCAAACAGTCCGGAGGACGTTTATGTTATAGACGTCTTTAACATCGGCAGTATGAAGCAGGACGCAGACGGCAACAGAGTAACTCCTCTTATTGCCCCCGATAATCCGAGCCGTGAGGACAAGGCGTTCGGAATATCGAAAAACGGATATTTCTTCGCGGGTTGGTATTCAAGACGCGAGGCACGCGTTGACGAAAACGGAAACGCTCTCGACGAGTTCGGAATTCCCACCTCACAGTCGGGCAGAGAGCAGGGATACGTTTATTCAGGACTCTGGGACTTCGAAAACGATCTTTTGAAGGTCGATCCGAGCAGAGAATATTCCTCCGAGGAAAGCGTTATGACGCTTTACGCGGCGTGGATCCCATACGTTAATTACGAAATTTACGCGCCCGGCGCAGACGGACACTTCGAAAAGCTCGAAAGCGTTTCGGCAATTGAGCTCGTTCTTCCCGAGTGGAACGAAAAGACGGGCAAGCTCGATATGAAGCGTTTCCCCGAGATCGAGGGAAAAACACTGGACAAGGTCTATCTCGACGAGCAGATGACCGAGATAGCTCCCGCGAACCTGAAAGGTGACGTTGACTATGAAAACGGCACTACTCTCACTCAGACTATAAAGCTCTACACCACTTGGCTTGACGGTGACTGGTACAAGATCTCAAATGCAAATCAGCTCTATAAGATAGCCGATCTCGACGGACACTATCTTATCAGTGCAGACCTCGATTTTAAGGGCGAGGTATGGCCGAGCGCATTCTCCGGCGGAAGCTTCAAGGGCGGATTTTACTCGGCAGACGGAAACAAGTATAAAATATCGAACGTTTCGGTAATTCAGGGCAACATTTCGAGCAAGGAAGGCGGGCTTTTCGCTGTACTCGAAAGTGGTGCGGAATTTAAAAATATTGAGTTTGAAAATATAACCTACACGCTTAAAGCAGGATCGCGTATAGCGGGCGCATCGTTTGGTCTTCTTGCAGGAAAAGCTTCGCCCGATATGATCCTTGACGACGTTACAATATCGGGTAAGATAGTCGTCGGCGAGGAATGCTTCCCTCAAAAGGAGTACGTCGTAGGACTTCTCTTCGGAACGGGCTACAACGGACAGCTCGATATTTCCTCTATCGACTGCGAGATAGACGGAGATGAAGCGAAGATAACGGTGGACGTTGACAGAGAAAGCGGAAGCGTAACGCTCACCTTTGCCGAATTATCAGGTACATAAATAGGAGGATATAAATATGAAAAAAAGAATTATTGCACTTCTTCTTTGCGCTATTATGTGCATGGGAGTTGCAGTCAACGTGACCGGCTGTAAAAAAGGCGGTGACGGTGACGGACAGACACAAAGACCGGACGCCCTCGTTATAATGACCGAGGACCTCGACGGACTTTTCAACCCCTTCTTCTCGACGACCGCAGCCGACGGAACCATCGTTGCGATGACTCAGATCGGTATGCTCACCACAGGCTATGAAAACGGCGAGGTGGTCGTTGCTTGCGGTGATAACGAGGCAGTCGTAGTAAAGGACTACTCGATAGCTCGCAACGAGGGTAACGATACCACCGTATACACCTTCGTTATCAAGAACGGAATCAAGTTCTCTGACGGCAAGCCGCTCACGATGAACGACGTTCTCTTCAATCTCTACGTTTATCTTGATCCCGTTTATACCGGATCTTCCACCATGTATTCGACCGATATAGTAGGTCTTCAGAATTACAGAACCCAGACTCTCGGATCGAGCTCCTCCGGAACAGACGACGCTATTTCCGAAACCGCGGGCGCAAGAGCAGAGGACCGTATAAACGAGCTTATCAACCTCTATATGACAGTAGGTAAGCAGCAGAGCGGATACAGTGCGAATTACGATAAAATGATCGACGCGATCTCCAAGCATGCACCCAGCTCGGGATATAAGAAGGCAGTTGCTACCGGAAACGAGAACTATGATGATGAGTGGTATAGAGAACAGCTCCGCGAGGACTACGAGTACACTCTCAAGCTCTTCAAGGAAGAGCTCGAAACCGACTACGTAAGCTCGAAAGAGGCTTACATCGAAGAGCCCTACAAGTCGACCGGCGAATTTGACGAGGTAACCTCCTTCATGTATGCAGAGGGCTACGTCGAGATCAAATACGAAAAGGACGAAAACAACAAGGACATCAAGTCCAAGATCAAGGAAGTAATCAGACATTACAGCACCGACGTCGTTAAGGATAAGGCTTCGGCTATCGAGTACGTTTACGGCTCGAAGATTGAACAGGAGCTTCATCAGATCCTTCGCTACTGGGCTACCGCTCAGACTCTTACCACCGAGTACACCGCAAAGGCTAAGGAAGTTCTTCTCCGTGAAAACGTAAAGGACGGAAAGCTTGCAGTTGAAAATATCTCGGGCATCGTTTCTCTCGGACATAGTACCGACCTTACCTCGATAAACGTAGGAAACAACACCTACAAGATCGCACAGGAGCATAATGCAGACGGTACGACCAAGGCATCTGACGAGTACGACGTTCTTCAGATAACCATTAACGGCGTTGACCCGAAGGCTATCTGGAACTTCGCATTCTCGGTAGCGCCCCAGCACTACTACGCTCCCGGATATACCGTTGATATTGAAAATAATCAGTTCGGCGTAGAGTACGGCTCGTTCGACTTTATGACCGACGTTATCCAGTCCCCCAGAAACGTTAAGCTTCCCGTAGGCGCAGGTCCCTACAAGGTAACTAACAGCGCTAACGCGGACGATCCTAAGACTACTGAATTTTTCAGTAATAACATCGTATATTTCAAGGCAAACCCCAACTTCCTTCTTGGTACTCCCAAGATCGAAAAGCTCCGTTATCAGGTAGTTAGCGCGTCCAACGCACTTAACGCTCTCGAAAGCGGAACGGTTCACTTCGTAACTCCTCAGTTCACTCAGGACAACATTGACAAGATCAACGGACTTAAATCCGAGGGTATCGAAAAGACCTACACCGATCAGCTCGGTTACGGTTATATCGGTATCAATGCAGGAAAGGTTCCGAACATCAATATCCGTAAGGCTATTATGTGCGCGATGAACACAAGCCTTGCGCTCAGCTATTACAGTACCGGTATGGCAGAAACCATCTACTGGCCGATGTCCACCGTAAGCTGGGCATATCCGAAGGACGATTCGGGTAACAACAGCCGTGATAACTATCACGATTATCCTGCTCTCGTATTCAACAGAGCCGACGCCAAGGAGTCTATCGAGGACTATATGCAAAAGGCAGGCGTCGTAGCAGGCGATGCTCAGCTTAAAATCAAGTTCACCATCGCAGGTGCTAACCTCACCGACCACCCGACCTATCAGACCTTCCAGAGCGCGGCAGAGCTTCTCAACGAATGCGGTTGGGACATCGAGGTAGTTCCCGATACTCAGGCTCTTACCAAGCTCAGTACCGGATCGCTCGCAGTATGGGCGGCGGCTTGGGGCTCGACGATCGACCCCGATATGTATCAGGTATATCACAAGAATTCGAGCGCGACCAGTACCCTTGCTTGGGGCTACCGCGAAATTCTCAACGATACCAGTACGTACTTCGAGGAAAACAGTATCCTCAATAAGCTCAGTAACGTCATCGACGAAGCAAGAGAAACCGAGGATCAGGACGAGCGCAGAGAGCTTTACGAAGAGGCTATGGGATACGTTCTTGACCTTGCAGTTGAGCTTCCCGTATATCAGCGTATGGTACTTTATGCTTACAATGCAAAGGTAATCAAGACATCTACGCTTCCCACACAGGCAGAGCTTAATCCCTATACTTCTCCCCTTGACCACATCTGGGAAATCGAATTTGCAGACTGAACAGGACGATAACTAATGTTAAAGTATATAATTAAAAGACTTGCGCTTGCAGTGCTTATCCTGCTCGGCGTGTCGCTTATCATATATATTCTGGTCAGATGTATGCCCGTCAGCTTCATCGACAGTAAGATAGCTGCGATGAACCAGGGCGGCGCGACTATCCCCGAAGAAACCATCGAAAGCATGAAAAAGCTATACGGTCTTGAAGATAACAGCTTTCTCGGTATTCTTAAAGGATACGGAAACTGGCTGGCGTCACTGTGTCGGTTTGATTTCGGAACGAGCTTTAAATACGGAGTTCCGGTAATCGACGTTATAAGAGATCATATGGGCGTATCGTTTGCGGTCGCTCTTATAGCAACGCTTTTCGAGTTTATGATAGCGATACCGCTCGGTATCACCGCGGCAACACACCAGTATTCGATACGCGACTACGTCGTAACTATCCTCGTTATGATAGGAATATCGCTTCCGTCCTTCTTCTTCGGACAGATGCTCAAAGACGTTCTTGCGATGGAGCTCGGTTGGTTCCCGCCAACAGGACTTGAAAATGCAACGCAGTCTTACGTTGGATTTGAAAAAATACTCGACTATCTGAGTCACCTCTTTATACCGATACTTACCGTAGTAATACTCAGTATCGGTGCAAGAATGAGAATGACCAGAACCGAAATGCTCGAGGTTATGAACTCTGACTATGTCAGAACGGCCCGCGCAAAGGGCCTTAAAGAGAGCAAGGTGGTATATAAGCACGCGTTCAGAAACACTCTGATACCGCTCGTTACCAACCTTGCGGGACTTCTCCCCTCGCTCTTCTCGGGTGCTATAATTACCGAGCAGGTCTTTGACCTGCCCGGTATAGGTAACGTTGCATACAAGGCAATGATAGAAGCGGATATTCCCTTTATCATGGGATATAATATGTTCCTTGCGCTGCTCAGCGTAATGGGAATCCTGCTTGCCGACCTTATGTACGTTATAGTTGACCCCAGAGTTAAACTTAAATAAAGGAGGCGGCAGAAAATGGACAATCGTAATGAAAACACCGAAGCTCAGATTGAAACCGTAAAAAACGTTACGGCAGTAGCTCAGAGCGAAGAAGAAAATGCGCCTCTTGATAAAAACGTACGCCTTATGTCCCCGATGCGAATGGTGCTTCGCAGATTTTTCCGCTCGAAGCTCAGTATCGTCGGACTCGTAATGATAGTCGGACTTTTCGTATTCTGTTGGGTAGGACCGCTCGTGTTTACACAGTGGGGAGAAACCGAGCAGGATATGTCGGGAAAGATCGATTATACGTATGCCGAGGTCACCTATGAAAAGGACGGCGAAACCTATACTATGTATCAGGTCGTCGAAACCACGAAGCCTCTGAATTCTCTTGCCGCGCCGAGCGCAGACCACATTCTCGGTACCGATAAGGACGGCAGAGATGTCTTTACAAGACTTATGTACGGCGGAAAAATATCGCTTACGGTAAGCTTTATAGCCGTATTTGCAATCACGATATTCGGCGTTATATTCGGCGGAATTGCGGGATATTTCGGCGGAATAGTCGATGATATTATAATGCGACTTTGTGATATACTTATATGTCTTCCCGGATTTCCGATACTTCTTATAATAGGTACTTTGCTTGATTCGGCAGAGGTTCCGTCGCAGCATCGTATCTACTATCTTATGGCTTATCTGACGCTCTTCTCGTGGCCGGGAACGGCACGTCTTGTAAGAGGACAGATACTCTCGCTCCGCGAGCAGGAGTATATGGTAGCGGCAGAGGCTATGGGATATTCGGTAAAGCGTAAGATATTCAAGCACCTTATTCCGAACGTAATGCCTCAGCTTATCGTGTCGATGACGCTCAGTCTTGGTAGTATGATACTTTACGAGGCATCGCTTTCCTACCTTAATATGGGTGTAAGAGCACCTTATGCAGCGTGGGGAACGATGATAAATATTATCGCTTCCGACCAAAACATTCTCCAGAACTTCTTTAACGTCTGGGGACCTCCCGGAATATGCATTATACTTGCAGTTCTCGGATTCAACTTTGTGGGCGACGGACTGCGTGATGCGCTCGACCCCAAGATGAGGAGGTGACGGCGATGAAAAAGAAAAACGAAAACAACGCTTCGGCCACCCAGTCGAAGCCTAAGAGTCACTATCTTTCGGGACGCGAGGTCCGCGCTATCGCTAAGGCTAACGCCAAGATAATGCGTGAGCTCGAAAGCCGCAAATATCGCCGTGCAGACGAGAGCGAGTTCGTTACCGAAATGAAAAATCCCGACAATATTCTCGAAATCGAGGATCTTCACACCTATTTCTTCACCGATCAGGGTATAGTCAAGGCGGTAAACGGAGTTTCCTTTGAGGTTCCGAAGGGCTCGACCGTCGGAGTCGTCGGAGAATCGGGCTGCGGAAAATCGGTTACGAGTATGTCGGTAATGCGACTTCTCCAAGGTCCTCAGGGACAGATAGTTTCCGGTCATATCCGCTTCGCATCGAGCGATTATAAGCGTGATAAGAAGGGAAATCCTCTTGTAAATGCAGAAACAGAGGAAAAGGTATATGACATCGCAGAGATGCCGATAAAAGAAATACACCGTATTCGCGGCAGACAGGTGTCTATGATATTCCAGGAGCCGATGACATCGCTAAATCCTGTGTTCACAATAGGTGAACAGCTCGACGAGGTGACCTTTATCCACGTGCCGGGCGCGACTCGCGAAATGGCAAAGGCTAAGTCGATAGAGATGCTCGAGCTTGTCGGAATTGCCGCTCCCGAGCGTGTTTATAAATCCTATCCGCACGAGCTATCGGGAGGTATGCGACAGAGAGTTATGATCTCGATGGCGCTTGCCTGCAACCCCCGACTCATAATTGCCGACGAGCCCACGACCGCTCTCGACGTTACTATACAGGCTCAGATACTCGATCTGCTCCGCGATCTTAAACATAAAATCAACGGCGCAGTGCTTCTCATTACTCACGACCTCGGAATTATCGCCGAAATGGCGGATTACGTTGTCGTTATGTATGCGGGAAGAGTTATCGAGAGGGGAACCGTTTCGGAAATATTCCATAATCCGATGCATCCATACACGATAGGACTTCAAAAATCGAAGCCCACGATGGACTCGGACGAGGACGCACTTTTCAATATTCCCGGAAACGTACCTAACCCCGTAAATATGCCTTCCTACTGCTATTTCAAGGAAAGATGCTCTAAATGCATAGCAAAATGCTCGGGAGATTATCCCGGAATGATACAGGTAAGCCCCACACACTATGTAGCTTGCCATCTTTACAGCGAAGGCGAAAAGGAGGCGACCGAGTAATATGTCAGATATTATAAAAGACGAAAATTTTATATACGACGATGAAAAGATCGCCGCCGAGGAAAGCGCCGCTCGCAAGGCTCAGATCGAAGAGGATATGAAAAAACCGCTCGATCCTGACGCGCTTCTCGAGGTAAGACACCTCAGAAAGTGCTTCCCTATAAAGAAGAGCTTTACCGGAAAGGTGCTTCAAAACCTCGTTGCGGTCGATGACGTTTCCTTTAAGCTGAAGCCCGGTGAAACCCTCGGTATCGTTGGCGAGTCGGGTTGCGGAAAGACCACTATGGGACGTACCGTTCTGAAGCTTTATCCCTCTGACGGAGGAAAGATATTCTTCGGCGGACAGGATATAACAAATTTCAGTAAGGCGCAGATGCGCTCGATACGTACCAAAATGCAGATAATATTCCAGGATCCGTATTCCTCGCTTCCTCCGAGAAGCACCGTCGGCGACATTCTTTCCGAGCCTGTAAAGGTTCATAAGATCGTTCCGCCAAGTCAGGTCAAGGATTACGTTATGGATCTTATGGAAAAGTGCGGACTTCGCGATTACTACTTCGAGAGATATCCTCACGAGTTCTCGGGCGGTCAGCGTCAGAGAATATGTATTGCAAGAGCACTTTCGGTAAATCCTCAGCTTGTTATCTGTGACGAGCCGGTTTCGGCGCTTGACGTATCTATTCAGGCACAGATCATCAATCTGCTTAAAGATCTTCAAAAGTCGATGAACCTGACTTATCTCTTCATTTCTCACGATCTGTCGGTAGTTAAGTTCATTTCGGATAAGATCGGCGTTATGTATCTCGGCGCGATGATGGAGTTCGGAAACAAGAAGGATATTTTTGCAAATCCGCTTCACCCCTATACGAAGGCTCTCTTCTCGGCAATTCCTAACCCGAATCCCGACGTAAAGATGAACCGTATCGTGCTTAGCGGTGATATTCCTTCTCCCGCAAATCCCCCGAAGGGTTGCCGTTTCCATACGCGTTGCCCTCATGCAACCGAGAAATGCCGTCATATAACTCCCGAGTACCGTGAATACGGCGAGGGACATTTCGCGGCTTGCCATATGCTTGCAGATAAGGCGGATAACAATGCCTGATAAGGAAAGAAAGAAGAAGCCAAAAAAGGAAAAGATCGTTTACATTGACGACGGCTCGACGGTGTTCGATATGTCAGGGCTTGATGAAACGAGGAAATTCAGAAAAAGAAAAAATCCGGACGAGAGGCAAAGACCTAAGGTCTTTGAGCATCTCAGGACCTATTTTTCGAGCGTGAAGGTGATGCTTCTCCCGATGATAGTGGTCATGGGACTTGTCGCGGCGGCATTCTTTGTGATGTGGCTCCTTATGGGCGGACTTCAAAGTCTGTTTTAAAGCGTAAACCGATCCGATGAGAACTCGGATCGGTTTTGTTTTGAAAATAAAATACCTCAAATTTCCTAAAAAAGTGCTTTGATACTTGACAATTAAAGAAAAATGGGTTATTATACCCATAGTGGGTAAATTTGTTTGCCTGCGGAATTTGTAACTTTTGTCCGCGCTATACGGACGGCATTATAAAATAATTTAAGGAGGCCAAAAATGGCTAAAATCGTTACATTCGGTGAGCTTATGCTCAGACTTCAACCCTATAACTATGAGAGATTCGTTCAGTGCGACCACGTCGAATTTACCTTCGGCGGCGGTGAGGCTAACGTAGCAGTTTCGCTCGCAAACTACGGTATGGACGCTTCTTTTGTTACCAAGCTCCCCGCACACGCTATCGGACAGTGCGCGGTCAACAGCCTTCGCAGATATGGCGTTGACACCACCAAGATCGTTCGCGGCGGTGACAGAGTAGGTATCTACTTCAACGAAAAGGGCGCATCGCAGAGAGGATCGGTCTGCATTTACGACCGTGCAAATTCTGCTATCGCAAAGGCTACCTGCGAGGACTTCGATTGGGACGCTATCTTCGAGGGCGTAGATTGGTTCCACTTCACGGGTATTACTCCCGCACTCGGCGCAAACGTAGTCGAGATCTGCAAGGAGGCATGCAAGGCGGCTAAGGCTAAGGGCATCAAGATCTCCTGCGACCTTAACTATCGCGGAAAGCTCTGGACGAGAGATCAGGCAAGAGAGGCTATGACCGATCTTTGCCAGTACGTTGACGTTTGCATCTCGAACGAGGAGGACGCAAAGGACGTATTCGGTATCGAGGCAGAGGCTACCGATATTTACGGCGGTAAGCTCAACCACGAGGGCTACAAGTCGGTTGCAAAGCAGCTCGCTGACAAGTTCGGATTTGAGTACGTTGCTATCACTCTCCGTGAGAGCCGCAGCGCGTTCGATAACGGCTGGTCTGCAATGCTTTACAACG
>JAZOSN010000058.1:0-14067 GCA_045657105.1 Eubacteriales bacterium | reverse complement strand
ATATAGCTCTTTTCGCCGTCAACACAATATAAAGAAACTCTGCTTGGAACAGTTTCAGAAACATTTAACAAGGAGTGATTGATTTGTAGAACAAACTCTTTGTCGATTATCAGCGTCTTGTTTCCATCGTACAGTGAATATCTGACGCGTTTAAAAGATCCCGCTAAATTTGAATAGTATATTACGGTTTTGTCGCCATCGAGAAGTTCGGTCTTGGATATCGTAATATTATCGCTGTTTAAAACCTTCTCGTAATCTGATAAATAATTGTTATACGCGTCTTTATTATAAGTAAAATCACCCAAGGTTCCGGACGCGCCATCATTAGCACTCAAAGCGAAATAGTAGAATTGACCGCCCCAGTTGACATTGTTTGCCGACACGCCTTTCGGAAGTTTCGGAGTTTGTAAATTGTTCAGATTACAGGTCAGTATCTCGCCGGCTTCATTTTTAGCAAACGAGTTTATTGTTCTTATTTGTTGCTCAGTAAGCTTGCCTCCGAGCACGGTGTCTTTAAATTCTTTGATAGAAGAAAAGGTTAAATACGGTATCGCCTCACTATCTTCGGATTCTTCCAAACTGTCCTTAAACGAAATATAATAGTTACCGTTATTTCCCACCGCAGAATAGTTTTCACATTCTATTTTATAATCTGTTTGATTTAGCGATTGGTCAGTCGAAGAGCAGGAAGATAGTCCCGTGCAGATTATCATTACCAAAGCAACGCATATGAGTTTTTTTATATTCATATTGCCTTTCATATAAAGTCCCCCTTAATTACCCAAAATAACTATATTAGATGTGTAGCTACGCATTAGTTCCTCGCAAGAGCTGCAAAATGGATCAGATAGTCCACTTAACCCAACTGCATCGGAGTAACCAAGTATTGCGGTTTTATATCCGTCGTTATTACGTTCATTTTTTTAAATTACAACCTGTAAATACAGATATCAGTATCATAATTACTAATGTTAAAGAGGTGTATTTTTTCACCATCAACATCCTCCTTTACTGTAAGACTAATTTATAAGATTCGTTTCCGCAGATTGTTACTTCGCTTAGCGAAATACCTCCGTTTGTCGCGCTACAAGCTTTGTTAGCCGCCACGGCTGGGGTAAGTTTATTCTGTTTCCGTTGAATTGTTTGTGGATATTACATAGTTTTCAAAAGTGAAATAATCGCTTACCTCATTTGCATTCTCTAAAACAGTGTGTTTGGGGAACGAAACGCTTATTGCCTTTCCGTTATCATTAAAAACCCATGAATGGCTAGAAGAGTGATACCCCTCTTCGAAAGTCATAGGATATTTAGAGATGCTGATCACAATAGTATGAAACGAAACGGTTCCTTTGTCAAAGACTCCGTTGACCTTTATTTCTATCGGTGCGTAGTAGTAAAAATAACTCCACTTGTTTACTTCTACTTGGTAAAGTTCGTATTTGTCGTTTTGCAAAACAGGAATTTTGATTGATACCGTGGGGCTTGAAACACTGTTTGAAATATAAAGATACTCATTATCGGACGCTGATGTTTGTGCGTTTTTTAAATCGTTTAAAAATGTTTCCATGTCGTCTGCCGTATATGGTACCGGATCACAAATTGATATTGTATCATCGTGTGTGTTGCTATCAAAATCCGCGCCTTCTTCCGACTCTTGACAACCTGTAAAAGCAGATAAAATCAAAAACGCGCTTAAAAGAATAACTATTAGTTTTTTCATTATATTTACCTCCTCTCACCTATACAGACAACATTTTTTCTATTTCATTACCGCTTTTTTGAAAAAAATCTAAAATTTTTAACAAAAAAGCACATAAGTCCCCTATGAGTTCGGCTTACGTGCTTGAAATTATTTATATATGGTATTTTAAGCGGCGTGTAGCCGAAAACGTGTTCTTTATACCTGTGATTTTATTATACCGCACGCGGTAAAAAATGTCAATACGTCAAGGTGTATAAATCTTGTGTTGCGGGTTTGTAATATTTGCATAAGTTAAATTTACTTTGAAAAAATGCAAATATCAAAAAAATATTGCAAAAAAACTGATATTACCATTGACTTTTAAATAAAATGTTGATATAATAATATGGTAGCCGTGCAGATGTGCACGAGCTGCCGTGACAAGTTTATACGGGATATGAAATAAGACCATACCGGCCGGGGAGGTAGCGGCGCCTTGTACCTGCAATCCGCTATAGCAGGGGTTATTTCCGCCTTTGAGGGCAGAACGGGTGTGGTCAGCACCGATCGCTCTGTGTGTTGAAGAATGGGTCCTGTGCAACTAATGGCTGTGAACCATGTCAGGTGGGAGACCAAGCAGCATTAAGCAGTATCACTTAGTGTGCCACGGGTCTGCCTGTTTGGAGCACAGACGTCGGAAAGCGCACGTTCGTTTCTGTTCGATTTTGCGGTGTATGGTCTTATTTTGTATCCTGTTTTTTTAACTTGAACCTATAAAACGTCGAAACGGAGGAAAAGAAATTGGCAGCACAAGGCGGACATCAAGCCCTTTACCGTAAGTGGAGACCGACTACCTTTTCCGATGTCGTCGGTCAGGATCACATAACGAGCGTACTTAAATATCAGGTTGCAAACGACAAGACGAGCCACGCGTATCTCTTCTGCGGATCGCGCGGAACGGGTAAAACGACCTGCGCTAAAATACTTGCAAAGGCGGTAAACTGTCCGAATTCCAAAAACGGAGAGCCCTGTAACGAGTGCGAGATCTGTAAACGTATCGACGGCGGAATGTCGATGGAAGTCCTTGAAATGGACGCGGCAAGCAACACGGGTGTTGACTATATCCGAGATATAAGAGAAGAGGTCGTGTTCTCACCATCTGAGGTTGGAACAAGAGTTTATATCATAGACGAGGTTCATATGCTCACCGAAAATGCCTTCAATGCGCTTCTCAAAACGCTCGAAGAGCCTCCGCAGAAGGTAATTTTCATACTCGCAACCACCGAAATTCAGAAGATCCCCGCGACCATTCTTTCGAGATGCCAACGCTTCGATTTCAGAAGAATTCCCGCGCAGACGATAAGTGACAGACTCCTTAAAATCTCGGGCGAGGAAAATATCGAGATAAGCGAGGGCGCGGCTCATCTTATCGCAAAGCTTTCGCTTGGCGGTATGCGAGATGCTATCAGCATGCTCGAGCTTTGCAGCGGCGAGGGTGACAAGATCACAGAGCAGAAGATCTCTGAGGCTACCGGTATTATCGGAAGAGAGTCTATAATCAGGACCGTAAAGGCGATACTTTCGGGGAACTACGGCGAGATATTCGGCGTAATATCTGCCGTCTATTCGAATTCCTACGATATTTCCTCATTTATTTCGGAAATTATGCAGTTTTACCGTGACGTTGCGGTTTATAAAACAATGGCGACAAAGGACGGTAAGATCTCGCGCGACATTCTCGATCTTTCGGACGCCGAGCTTGCGGACGTTGCGGAGATTTCCGAAAAGGTTAGACGCGAAACACTTATATACCACATAAAGCTTCTCGAAGAGGCGTTTCTTTCGATGTCGAGAGGAACGGACAAGCGTATCTGCGCCGAAATGACACTTATGAGAATGTGCAGCGGAAACACTTGGGATACATCTCCCGAGGCACTTGCAGAAAAGATTTCTGAACTCGAAGCCCGCTTTACAGAGGGCGGAGTATTCCCCGCACCAAGACCTGTTTTCAGTGAAACAAAGGAAATAAAGAGCTCTCCTGCACCTGTGCAGACAGAGATAAAAGAAAATCCTGAGCCGAAGGTCGAGGTCGCTCCTGCTCCCGAAAAGACCGAGGAAAAGAAGCCTGAGCCCGAAGTTCAGAAGACCGAAAAGGTTGAAATGGAAGAATCACCCCGAAGTGCTCCCGAACCGGAAAAAAAGATAAGGAGCGCGCAAAGCGGCGACGGTCTTGAATGGACCGAATTCACCGATTGGATAGAGGTCGTTTCTCAGTACGATAAGATTGACAGAAGCATATCCCCCTTCCTTCGTCTTGCGAGTGCGGATACTGACGGTAACACGCTCAGAATAAAGGTGTCCGACAGCTTTTCGAAGATGATGCTCGAAAACGCCAAGGTCGATGACTTTATTATGCGTTTTTCGGCTTCACGCGGATTTATGTTTTCAAAAATAGTAATCGAAGTGTCCGAAGCGAAGGACGATCAGCTTTCGATGTTCGACGGACTTTTATAAAAATACAACTATTTGTTTTAGGAGGATATTAAAATGAAATCAAGATTACCCGAGGGATACGGCGGCGGACCTTCCAGTATGCAGGGAATGATCAGACAGGCTCAGAAGATGCAGGAGCAGATGGCAACGCTTCAAGAGGAGCTTGACGCTCGCGAGTACGAGATCAAGGCAGGCGGCGGAGCAGTAAAGCTTACCATAAACGGCAAAAAAGAGGTAAGCGCTCTTGAAATCTCGCCCGAGATAGTCGATCCCGACGATATAGAAACCCTCTCCGATATTATTATTGCGGCAGTTAACGAGGCGATCAAGAAGGTAGAGGATACCAACAACGAAGAAATGTCCAAGATAACCGGCTCGATGTCTATGCCCGGAATGTTCTGATATGGCGGAATTTATAGCTCCGCTCGAAGAGCTTATTGAAGGCTTTTCGCGCCTTCCCGGCGTGGGAAGAAAATCGGCGACCAGATATGCACTCAGCGTGCTCGATATGAATGACGAGGATATTGCCGCTTTTGCAGATGCACTTGCAGGCGCAAAGACTCGTATCAAGCGTTGCAAGATCTGCGGAAACTTCACTGATACCGATATTTGTCCGGTCTGTGAGGATAGCGCTCGCAGTCCGATGATCTGTGTGGTTGAGGACGTCAGAGCTCTTATGAGCATAGAAAAGGTAAGGGAATACAGAGGAAAATACCACGTTCTCGGTGGAGTTCTTTCTCCGATGAACGGTATCGGTCCCGACCAGCTGAACATCGCTTCGCTTCTTTCGAGAATACAGAGCGAAAATATCGGCGAAGTCATAATTGCGACCAACCCGACGGTTGAGGGTGAGGCGACGGCTATGTACTTAACGAAGCTTCTTTCACCTCTCGGAGTCAAGACCTCGCGCCTTGCTTACGGTGTTCCTGTCGGTGCAGACCTTGAATATACCGATGCGGTCACGCTCCTTCGTGCGCTTGACGGCAGAAGGGAACTTAAATAAAATAAAAATCCGTATCGTGAAGATACGGATTTTTTGTTACTCAGTCGTTTTCTCCGTCGTCGGAGTTGTCAGGTGACTCGGTTTCTTCGGAAGGCTCCTCGCTCTCGGGGATCTCTTCTTCGAAGGCTCCTGCACTTGCAGACGCCTCTACCGCCTCGCCGTTTTCTCTATCACTCGAAGGAGTGTCGGCAGATTCGCGTTCTTTTTCGAGCTTTTCCTGCTCCTCGCGCTTCTGCTTTTCTTCTTCGTCGCGGCGACGTTTTTCTTCGTTTTCCTCCATAGACTTGCGGCGACGGGAGTCCATTATCTCTTGGAGCTCTTCGTAAGTGGGCTCGCCTTCCATAGCGGCCTTGAACTGGATCTCGTCCATGGTTTCGTATTTTACAAGGAACTCTGCTACGAAGCTAAGCTTGTCAGAGTGCTCCGTGAGGATCTTTTCTGCCGTTTCATAGGCTTCGGTCACGATACGCTTGATCTCACTGTCGATAAGCGCGGCGGTTGCCTCGGAATAGTTCTTTTCGCCTCCGAAATCCTTTCCAAGGAATACCTCACTGTGTCCTGTGCCGTAAACGATGGGACCGAGCGCGTCGCTCATTCCAAGACGGGTGACCATCTTGCGCGCGATCTCGGTAGCACGCTGAATGTCGTTGGATGCACCGCCCGAGAAATCGTTGAAGGTGATCTTTTCGGCAACGCGTCCGCCGAGGAGCATCGCAATATGCTCGGAAAGCTCGGAGCGGTACTCACTGTATTTATCTTCCTGAGGAAGGTTGAGTGTATAACCGAGAGCGCGTCCGCTCGGAATTATCGAGATCTGATGAACCGGATCGATAGAGGGGAGATAGTAAGCCATAAGCGCGTGTCCTGCCTCGTGATATGCGGTCTTGCGCTTTTCCTCTTCCTTTATCTTCATGCTCTTCTTCTGAGTACCTACGATTATCTTCATCGTAGCGTCCTCAATATCGTTCATACCGATAAGCGACTTGCCTCGTCTTGCGGCAAGCAGAGCCGCCTCGTTGAGAAGGTTTGCAAGATCCGCGCCGGTAAAGCCTGCGGTGCTCTTAGCAACCGTCGAAAGATCGACGTCTGCCTCGAAGGGCTTGTTGCGCGCGTGGATTTTGAGTATCTCCTCACGGCCTTTAAGGTCGGGATAGTTTACGGTTATCTCGCGGTCAAAGCGTCCGGGGCGGAGAAGTGCGGGATCGAGAATGTCGGGACGGTTTGTCGCCGCCATAACGATAACCCCATCGTTGCCCGAGAAGCCGTCCATTTCAACGAGAAGCTGGTTAAGAGTCTGTTCACGCTCGTCGTGGCCGCCGCCAAGGCCTGCGCCTCTGTGACGTCCGACTGCGTCGATTTCGTCTATAAATATGATACTTGCGGGATTTTTGCGAGCAGTTTCGAAAAGATCGCGAACACGCGATGCACCGACACCGACGTACATTTCAACGAAGTCTGAACCAGAGATCGAGTAGAAGGGAACGCCTGCCTCGCCTGCAACTGCCTTTGCGAGAAGTGTTTTACCCGTTCCGGGAGGTCCCATAAGAAGAACGCCGTGCGGTATTTTTGCGCCGAGCTTCGTGAAATGATCGGGATCTTTGAGGAACTGAACGATCTCTTGGAGCTCTTCCTTTTCCTCGTCTGCGCCTGCGACGTCAGAGAAGAGGATCTTCTTTTTGTCGTCGGGTACGTTTATTTTAGCTCTTGATTTTCCAAATGCGGGACCGCTTCTTCCGCCGGGTGCGCCCTTGCCGTTTGCGCTCTGCTTAAATACCCAGATACCGAGTCCGCCGAGAAGCAGGATTATAGCAAGGTAGGGAAGTATCGATACCCAAACGGGTATGGATTTCGGTTCAACGAGATCGTATTCAAGCTTTTTCACCTGATTTTCAGATGCGACACCTTGATTTTCCTGCTCTATTTTTTGATTGTAAGCAAGAACGTATCCATAGCAGTCGTCGTAAAAGCGTTGGCGGTCTTGGAGAACGTAAATGATCTCCTTGTCGCCCGTAGTCACGACTGTAAGCTTGTTGGACGCTTCGAGCTTGAAGGTCTTGACCTGCTCCTTGCCGTCTACACCGATGTTTTCGAAAAGCTCGACGATGTCGCTGTAAACAGGCTTTTCATCTCCCGTTAGCTTCAAAATGAATGAAACTGCCGTAATTATTACGGCAACAAGGAGAATAAAACTAAAAATTGAAAATAAATTCTTCTTCATTATATAACTGTAACTCCGTATAAATGTAGTTTTAAATTCTTCGTTATAAAAACTCTTTCATATAGTATATCGCAATTTTCTCGGAATTTTCATTTTTTTCAGAGGAAAATGCATCGGATACCGGAAAAGAAGGGATCCAGACGATCTCGTCGCCGCACTCGATTATCGGAATCGTTGCGCGGTATTCGAGCGGCAGCTTTTTTTCGGAGAAAAGCTTTTTAACTTTTCTCGTCATACCGCCGAAAACGTATCTGTCGCCGTCCTCTTTGCTTCTCGCCGATAAACTGAAATTCATTATATCAAACGATAATACGGCTTTTATTGATATTTTGTAAATATTTTGTTTTTTAATTAAATATTTACTTATTTCCTCACGTTTTTCGACGTTTTCTTCATTTTCTTTGCAAATGAAGATTATTGAGTTATCCTCACTGATTATATTTTCTCCCATCTTGAGTTTAACACTGTAAGGACTTGTCTTCTTCTCACTTTTGTTTTTTATAAAAACGAGCCGAGAGCCCTCAATGCGGGCAGATATAGAATCGGGCAGGGAAATTCGGCTATGCTCGGTCCCTGAGATAACGAGTGCCTTGACGTCGCAAATGTGAGTATAGCTAAGAGCCTCTCTGCCGCCTGCCGCCGTGTAGGCGTTTTTGATAACACGGCTAAGTATTGCATCGTCGAGAGGTGCGAGCGACTCGCAACGGCAGTCTGTAAATTCTGCCGCTGTTTTCTCGATAAAATCGTTGTCCTGCCGCACGAGCTGAGTCATTCTCGTAAGAGCGTCCTCTGCCGACGGATTGATCTTCAAAAGCTCGGGAACGATCTTGTGACGTATGAGATTTCGTGAATAATCGGTGTTGGAATTTGTACTGTCATATACATATTCGATCAGATTTTCACTTGCATATTCAACAATTTCATTTTTTGTGCAAAAAATCAGAGGTCTTACGATGTTTTCGCGTATAGCGGGGATTCCGCCAAGCCCCCTCAGAGAGCTTCCGCGCGCGAGATTGAATATGACGGTTTCGAGATTATCGGACGCGTTATGAGCGGTCGCGATCCTCTCGATCGAGTTTTCGCGGCAGAAAGCGCTGAATATCTCGTATCTGCAATTTCTCGCCGCTTCTTCAAGTCCGAGTCTGCTTTTTTCGGCAATCTCGGGAACGTTCACCTTGACTGCGGTGAAAGGAATATCCCATTTTTCGCAGAGAGATTTGCAAAAAAACTCGTCCCTGTCTGCCTCCTCGCCGCGGATCATATGGTTTACGTGAAGTGCAAATAAAGAGAAGCCGCGTCTTGCGGCTTCCTTTTTTAAGAGATAAAGAAGCACGACCGAATCGGCTCCTCCCGAAAGACCGACGAGAAGAGAAGAGCAGGACAGCATACCGTAGCGATTTACTGCATCTGAAAATTTTTCTTCAATTATCGAAGCTTTTTTCATATCCGTCGATCCTTTCATGTTTTTTACTGTTCTTCCATATTTGTCATTGTAGAGAATCTCGTGTACGAGCCGAACCAGTTGAGCTTTACGGTTCCGCGTCCGCCGTGACGGTTCTTCTCCACGATGACCTCGGCAACGTTGTTCTCCTGATCCTTTTCGTAATATTCATCTCTGTAAAGGAATATTACCATATCGGCGTCTTGCTCAATAGCACCCGAGTCACGAAGGTCGGAAAGCATAGGACGTCTGTCCTTACGAGCTTCGTTTGTACGCGAAAGCTGAGCACAGCAGATAACCGGAACTTTGAGCTCTTTGGCAAGAAGCTTCAGGTTACGGGAGATCTCACTGACCTCCTGAACGCGGTTGTCTATCTTGCGGTCGCTCTGCATAAGTTGCAGATAGTCGATAACGACGAGTCCGAGATTTTTCATTCTGCGGAGCTTTGCCTTCATTCCGGTTACGTTTATACCGGTCGTATCGTCAATGTAGATGTCACATTCCGAGAGGAAGGTAGAAGCCTTTGCGAGCTTGTTCCAATCCTCGGGGGTGAGATTTCCGCTTCGAAGAGCGGTGCTTTCGACGAGTGCCTCGCTCGAAAGCATTCTTTGCACGAGCTGCTCGTTCGACATTTCGAGCGAGAATATGCAGACCGATTTGCGCGACGTGCGCGCGATATTGGTTGCGAGATTGAGCGCAAACGCGGTCTTACCCATACCGGGACGTGCTCCTACGATAACGAGGTCGCCTTCGCCAAGACCGACGAGAAGCTTGTCAAGATCGGAAAATCCGGTAGGCACTCCTGCCGCCGATTCGGGATTTGTGGCGATCTCCTTTATGTTCTTGTAGGTTGAAAGTATAACGTCGCGAATGTGAGCAAAGTCGCGGCTTTCCTTGGTCTGGGCTATTGCAAATATTTTTGCCTCTGCACTGTCAACTATGCGCTCGGCGTCGTCCTGCTCGGCAAACGCCGTATCGGTGATCTCTCCGCAGACGTTTATAAGCTGACGGAGCAGGCTTTTGTCCTTTACGATCTTGGCATAGTCCTTGATGTTTAACGAGGAAGGAACTATCTCGGCTATTGTGCGGATATACTTTTTGGACTGCTCGATGTCGTAAACGCCCTCCTGAACGAGAGCGTCCATAAGAACGACCGGATCAATATCGCGCGATTGAAGAGAAAGCTTCTGCATTGCCGAGAATATCGACTTATGCTCTTCGAGGTAAAAGTCCTCGCTTGAAATCATGGTTGCAACGTCGGATATTCTTTCGGGATCAATGAGGATCGAGCCGAGGACCGCCTGCTCTGCTTCGAGCGAGAAGGGAAGCTTTCTTGTAATTTCGTTTCCCACTGAACTTGTCATGTTAGCCATATTATTTATCGCTTACAACGCTGACTTTAAGCTTACCCGTTACCTTGGTGTAAAGCTTTACGTCGAGCGTATATTCTCCGTAATTTTTTATAGGTTTGTCGAGAACTATCTTGCGCTTATCTACCGTAATGCCGAACTGCTCGGAGAGCGAGTCTGCTATTTCCTTGACGGTTACGGCACCGTAGAGTCGGGAGTCGCTTCCCGAGGTCGCTTTGATGACAACGTTTATCTTTTCGAGCTTTGAGGCGATCTCTTTTGCCTCTGCGATCTCTACGTCGATCTTATGCTGCTTTGCGGCGTCCTTGTTTTTCTGGTCGTTGAGGGCTTTTGCATCTGCCTCTACCGCAAGACCCTTGGGGAGAAGGAAGTTTCTTGCATATCCGTCGGATACGTTGATTATATCGCCCTTTTTGCCCTGAGCCTTTACGTCCTGTGTGAGAATAACTTTCATTTGTGTATGTCCTTTCGTGAGTGGTTCTTAGTTTGCGGCGCTATCGAGAGCTACGTCTATCGATTCTTTGAGCTTTACGAGCGCTTCCTCGATAGTGATGTCAGGCATCTGAGTTGCCGCGGCGTTGTAGTGACCTCCGCCACCGATACGTTCGAGGATAAGCTGAACGTTGACAGTTCCGCTCGAACGGGCGGAGATGCAGATGCTGTTGTCAATACGGCAGATAGCAAACGATGCGAGAACGCCGTCTATCGAGAGCAGACTGTCTGCGACCTTGGCGGCAGAAACTCTGTCCGCCTGAGTATTGTTTTCATCAAGGTTAGATGCGATAGCGATCACCTTGCGGTAAATATGAATGTTTGATTTGAATTTTGCTTCGCGCTGCATATCGTCAAGGTCGACCTTGAAAAGCTCCTGAACGTCAACCGGATCTGCGCCCTCGCTTCTCAGATACATAGCGGCGGCAAAGGTACGTACGCCGATGTTCTGTGCAAAATATTTCGTGTCGAGAATAATTCCCGAATACAGGAAATCCGCTTCGTTCTTACTGAGGCGTCCCGAAGGAAGAACCTGTTCGAGAAGCTCTGCGATGATCTCGCAGGTCGAAGAAGCCGACGGCTCGATATAGGTGAGCAGAGGAGTTTTGCGGAAGGCGTCGGTCTGACGGTGGTGGTCGATATAAACGATGTTTTGTGCCGCCTCTGCGATGTCGGGCGCATAGAACTGCTTCGGATTGTTTACGTCAACCACGATGACGAGCGTATCCGAGCGGAGCATATTCTGTCCGGACGTCAGATCGACAAAAATATTCTTGTAGGTATGAGAGTTTTTAAGCTTTGCAAAGCCCTTGGAAAGGTTCTGATCTGCGGTATCTACCACGATATTGCAGGGTGTTCCGCAGTGCATACAGAATCTTGCGACACCGATACTCGCTCCGAAGCAGTCGTAGTCGGGGAAGCGGTGTCCGAATATCAGTACGTTCGAGCTTTCTGCGATCAGATTTGCAAGCGAGAGCGCGACCGAACGCGATTTTACCGTGCTTCGCTTCTGCATAGTTTTGGTAACGCCGCCGTAATATTCGATGCCCTTGTCGGTCTTGACGACCGCCTGGTCGCCGCCTCTTGCAAGTGCCATTTCAAGGCAGGCGCGCGCTGAGTTTTCTTTTGCGGAAATCGTATCACCGAGAGTCGTTGTACCGATTGATACGGTTATCGGAGTCCCGCTCGTTCCGACCTTTACGGCGCGGACCTTTTCGAGAATGTCGAATTTGCTCTCAATGAAAGCGTCCATATGCTTTGCCGCAAAGAAGAAAATATATTTGTTTCTTTCGTATTCCTTTATAGTTCCGTTTACCGAAGATGCCCAGTTTGCAAGCAGCGTAGAGATCTCTGCCGCCGCCGCATTCGTGTTTTCCTGTTCGATCTGTACGAGCTCGTCAAGATTATCAAGCACGATATATGCAACGAGCGTTTCTTCCTCGCGAAGAGTTTTACGCGTTTCTTCAAGCTCAGTGAGGTCGGTGAACAGTACCGAGGTCAGTCTTGCCTTTCCGATATAGAACGGTTTGCCCGAAGCAAGATAAGGTCTGCCGCCGATCTTGCACTCAATGCCTTCGTTTGCGGCTTCGATAAGCGAGTCGACCGACAGATTTCCGTAGCTTGCAAGCGCTCTTGAATGTATCGACGCCTGACGCTTCATCTGAGCAAACGAGGAGTTCATCCAAAGAATATATCCCTTGCCCGTGACAAGCGCGGAAGGCGAGGGCAGGGCGTTTGCCATCGAGGAAAATATCTCGGCGGTAAATATCGGGGACTGTGTCTTGGAGAAAAATTTCGAATGTATAAAGTGCAGTATCAGTATGAAGAATATCTCACAAACGAGATAAAGCGTCAGTGAAAGATAAAATGCGAGGTTTGGCGCTATCTTCATTTCGGGAGTCGTATAGATCTCCTGCACTCCCCAGATAAAGAGAAGCGTAAGAAGAATAACTCCTGCGACACGCTGAGTGGACTCCTTTTTGAGAGTCTTTTTCAGTTTGGCGAAAAATGCATTTGATTTCATAACTTATTTGATATGCTCCTTTCGCAGTTTAGCATATTTTTGTTAAGGCCTGATTATAGCCGATTATTTTTTTGTTTCCCCGTAAAGTCGCGCTCGGTAAGAGGAAAAAAGATTGTCGATCGCTCCGAGAGTGGCTACGAGAATAAGGATCATAGCGGGGTTTTGTATGCAAGATATAAGGAGAAATATTCCGAATATCATTCCGAAAAATCCCGGTTTTCTTACGTGCATAAAAGAACTTCGCACGCCGACGAGGAAAAATCCGGGCAGAAGTACGATCATAACGTTTATCGCACTGAGCACGACTACCGCGTTTTCGGTGGATACCGAAAGAGCCGCGATGAGAAAAGCCGAGAGAAAAACGAAGGACGCAAGGCGGCTCATTTTAAGCGGCCAGTATAAAAGCTTTTCCGAAATCGCTCCCTGTCCGAGTACGGTAAGACGCGAGATAGAAACCGTGATATAGGAAACTACCAGAGCAAATGCACAAAGGAGCGAGGGCGTCATAAGGACTGCGGCGTCGAAAGCAGAACTGAGCATAGAAGCGTTTATACCGAGTCCTGAATAGTTATATTCATTGTAGAATTCGAGAAAGCTGTCGCGGAGAAGATTTAGAGTGTGTGTCAGAGAGCCTTCGGATATTTCTCCGAATACCGAGTAGTGGTCGAGAAGCAGAGAAAGCAGGAAGACAGTTCCTATCACGATAGCGCCTGCGACTACCGTATGCGCTTTTTCGCAACCGTGAGAGATGCACGCCGAGATAACGGCGGCGCACGGAATAAAAGCAAGAGAAAGCAGGACGCTTGCAGGCGATGCGCCAAGAGCAATATAGAGAGTTGCTATGATGACTGACGAAACGGCAGAAGCGATCCACATATAATGCCTGCTTTCATAAGACAGAACCGTGAGTGCACACGAGAGCAGGACCGCGCTCGCGACAAATGTGATAAAATACAGTGAAAACGGATCGTAAGACGAAAGTGCCTTCTCGGACTGAGCGTATATTTTTTCTATGAATATGTTCAGAGCACTGAGCGCGCAGGCCGCAAGGATCATAACGAGCGCCCGTGTACGCCGCTTTGATGCCCTCACCGTGTCGTTAAAGGAAATATTCATCAGTGGTAACCTCCGTATCCGCAAAAGCGGAAAAGAAAATGCGAGAGCTTTTATCTGCCGAAAGGGTATTCTACGGCAGGATATAAAAACCTAAACTAAATTATAACACAAATATTTCATTTTGTAAAGTATTACACAAACAAAAATCGGGATTTTTTGTTAAATAAAGTGATATAAAAGCGTATATTTAAAAAACTATTGACGAAAACGAAAAAAAGTTATATAATAAT
>JAZOSN010000057.1:0-4350 GCA_045657105.1 Eubacteriales bacterium | reverse complement strand
GGTGCGGAGGCGGATTTCCCACTCTGCCGCTCGCGATCGCACGACCGGATATTTCGGTAACGGCGCTTGATTCGACCGCGAAAAAGCTCGTATTCGTTTCCGAGGTCGCAAATGAGCTCGGACTTTCGGTAGAAACTCTTGCCATGCGCGCCGAGGACGCCGCAAAAATGCCCGAATACAGAGAAAATTTTGACGTGTGTGTGTCAAGAGCAGTCGCAAGACTCAGTATACTTGACGAGATATGCCTGCCGTTTGTCAAAAAAGGCGGACGTTTTATCGCGATGAAAGGCGCGGGCGCAGACGAGGAATACGACGAGGCGAAGAAGGGAATATCACTCCTCGGAGGAACTCTGATAGCAAATGAAAAAAGCACTCTCGCCGATTTCGGCGCAAGAGCACTTCTCGTTATAGAAAAGGTTGAAAAAACTCCCGAAAAGTATCCGAGAGCTTATGCGAAGATAAAGAAAAATCAGTTGTAAAATAAAAATTCTGCCTTTCGGCAGAATTTTTATTTTATCTTAACTCTTCTCACGAGCAGCGCCCCTGCCGTTCCGATGAAAATTCCCGAAATCACGGCAGAGATCACAAGAACTGGAAGATAGAAGATTATCTCTTTCGTCGAGAAAAGTAGCATTGCAACGAGTATCTGCGCCGTGTTGTGGGTAATAGCTCCCGAAACGCTCACTCCGATCTCGGAAAATTTTCCGCTTTTTTTCATTATCGCCATTATGCAAAGACTGAAAAGAGCTCCCGAAAAGCTATACGCGAGCGAAAGAGGACTTCCGAAGAGAAGAAACGAAACGAAAACCCTCATCAGGGAAACGACCGCCGCGCCCTTTACGTCAAACTTGTAAAGCACGAAAATTATCGCAATATTTGCAAGTCCGAGCTTTATGCCGGGGATAGATGTAAGCGGCGGTATCAGGCTTTCGAGGTATGAGAGCCCGAGAGCAAGCAGGGAAAACATAGCGACGAGCGATATGTAACGAGCCTTTGAGTCCTTTTTCATCAGGGTATCTTCACCCCCTGACTGATAAACGCGACTGCATCGACCGAGTTTTCCGAGCCTTCAATAGTTATTACCACCTGCGAAATGAGGCAAATAATGCTCTCGCCCGATCGTGAAATCGGTCCCATTCTCTCGCAGCTGTGATCGCGGCAGACCGACTCCGAAACCTCGGCTTTTCCGTCCTTTACCGTGAAAACAAGAAGAGTTTCGCCGTCCGAGTTCTTGATAGGTACGACTGTGTCCTCGGAAAGCGAGTATCTTGCGATCTCCTTTCCTTCAAGGGAGATTACCGCAGTTTCACCCGTACTGCGGGCGGTGAGCGTAAAAATGAAAAAAATAAGGGCGATGACGAGAGGTATCAGAATTACGATAATATCGTTTCGAATTATCTTCTTTCTTGACTGATACATTCTCGTCACCGCCTTAGTTTTATGCGTTTGTGGTTTTATTTTGCGCTGAAATCGGCGAGTTTAAGACAACCGACAGGGCAAGCGGAAGCACATTCTCCGCAGTTTGTACACTTTTCGTAGTCTATCTTTGCGAGATTGTTTTCTACCTTTATTGCATCGTGCTGACAGGTCTTTTCGCACTTTTTACAGCCGATACAGCCGTTCGAGCATTCCGAACGGGTAAGCGCGCCCTTTTCGTGATTGTTGCAGGCAACGACCACGTACTGCTTTGCGCCGAAGAGCGAAATGAGGGCGTTCGGACAGGTCTTTGCACAGAGTCCGCAACCGGTACACTTGGAGGGATCTATGTGAGCAACACCGCCCTTTATTATGATTGCATCGCTCGTGCAGACATTCATACAGTCACCAAACCCGAGGCAACCGTGAGGACAGCTCCACTGACCGGCAAAGAGCATTTTTGCACCCGCGCAGGTGTGTATTCCCTCGTAGTTAAACTTTGTGTGAGTTGCAGAGCAGTCGCCGTGACAGTGAACGTAAGCGACCTTCTTTTCAACGTCCGCAAATTCAACGCCGAGTGTTTCGGCGATTTTTCTTGCCGCGTCCGCTCCGCCGGGAGTACAGAGGTTGGTGGGAGTCCCCTCTGTTTCAACAAGCGCCTTGGCGTATCCGTCGCAACCGGTGAAGCCGCAGGCTCCGCAGTTTGCTCCGGGCAGGCAGGCACGAACGAGTCCGATTCTCTCGTCCTCTTTTACCTCCATGACCTTGGAGGCGATGGTGAGTATAAGTCCGCAGATAAGACCGATGACGGCAACTACGGCTATTGCAATAAGAATTTCTGTCATATACTAACCCCCTATCACTTGAACAGATTCTCGGCTACTCCGGCGAAACCGAAGAAAGCAAGAGAAACTATCGAAGCGGCGGCAAGCGTTATCGGCAGACCTGCAAAGGATTTCGGAGGCTCTGCCTGCTCGACTCGCGAGCGGACGCCCGAGAAGATTACCATAGCAAGTAAAAATCCAAGACCGCAACCGAGAGAGCTGACCATAGATTCAAGGAAATTGTATCCGTCGCTGATGTTGTTGAGCGCAACGCCGAGCACCGCGCAGTTGGTGGTTATAAGGGGAAGATATACGCCAAGCGATTTGTGAAGCGAGGGTATGTACTTTTTGAGAGCTATCTCAACGAACTGAACGAGAGCCGCAATAACGAGAATGAACACGATAGTCTGCATATATTCAAGCTCATTAGGAACGAGAATATAGTTGTATATCGGCCAGGTTGCGGCGGTTGCGGCAAGCATTACGAAGATTACCGCAAGTCCCATTCCGGTAGCCTGATCGAGCTTCTTCGAAACACCGAGGAAGGGACAGATGCCGAGGAATTTGCTCAGAACGTAGTTGTTTACAAGCACGCTGCTTACGAGTATAAAGGCAAGAGATTTAAACAGTTCCATTTTTCATCTACCACCTTTCTTAGTTCTCAGAGGGCTTATCTGCCGGGCTTTCGCAGGAGTCGTCGGGAGCACCGAATACTCTCTTCTTACAGAAAGCGGCGGACGGGCAGATGTCGCAGGAGAAGTCCTTGCGTTTTACGCCCTTGCCCTTGGTTATCTTGTTGATGAGCGCGATAAGGCAACCGAAGATGAAGAATCCGCCGGGAGCCATTGTGAGTATCGAAAGCGAATGCTCTTTAAGGAAGGGGATTGCTATTCCGCAGAAGGTGCCTGCACCGAGGACCTCGCGGATAGTAGCCATAGCGCAGAGTGCAAGGGTAAATCCGAGTCCCATACCGACACCGTCGAAGAAGGAATCCGCAACCGTATTTTCACGGGCAAACATTTCCGCTCTTCCGAGAATAATACAGTTTACAACGATAAGTGCGAGGTACACGCCGAGGCTTTCGTATATACTGTAAACGTAAGCCTGCATAACGAGCTGAACGATAGTAACGAATCCGGCGATAAGAACTATGTAGCAGGGAATTCTGACCGTGTCGGGAATGACCTTACGGAGCGCCGAGATCGCCATATTAGAGCAGATGAGAACGAGCGTTGCCGCGATTCCCATGCCGATAGCCGCCGAAACGCTTGTCGTTACTGCGAGTGTGGGGCAGGTTCCGAGAACGAGAACGAGAACCGGATTTTCACGGATAAGTCCGTTTATAAGAACTGAAAGCTTGCTTTTTTTCTTTTCCATTTTTCGTCCTCCTTCCTTAGTTCGCACCGATCACGGCAAAGGCGGCGAGCGCGTCGCTTACTGCCGCTCTGTACGCCTTCGAGGTAACAGTCGCACCCGAAACGGTATCGACACCGCCTACCGAGCCTATATCTGTTCCGATATATTTATCAGTGTAGCTTTGATTATTTATGACCTTATCACCGCCGAGGGTGGGCGTTTCGTTGTTTGCGAGAGTAGATGTCTTTATGACCTTGCCGTCATTTGATACGGCACACATAATAACGAGCCCAGAGTCGTAACCTTTGGTCGTTATCTTGAAAACGTAGCCCTTGCCGCTCGTTTCCTTGTAAACGGCGGATACGCTTGCGGGAAGATCTGCATAGAAGCCGGCGTCGACCTCTTCGAAGCTTCCACCACAAATAAGCTCGCCGAGAGCCTTCTGTGTACGCTCGTTTGTGCCTTTTTCTATGACGCCCTTGGTGAAATAGTTGGTAACACCGAGCGCGGCGGCGATAACGAGGCAAATTGCGGTTATGACCACTATGCTTTTTACAGAGTCTTTCATTTGTTCTCACCGCCCTTCGCTTTTTTTGCACTCTTAGTGCCAAGCGGACGCATTACCGTCCATTTTTCTATGTAGGGAGAGAGAATGTTCATAAGAAGTATTGCGAACGATACGCCTTCGGGATAGCTTCCGAATATACGGATTACAGCTGTGATAAGTCCGCAACCGATACCGAAGATTATCTTA
>JAZOSN010000056.1:0-15655 GCA_045657105.1 Eubacteriales bacterium | reverse complement strand
CAGATAAACGCTTCGCTCGAAAGCAGTATTTCGGGTATTCGCGTGACCAAGGCGTTCACTAATTCTGACAAGGAAGAGGAAAAATTCGAGGAAGGCAACTCTGCATTCGTATCGGCTCGCCGAAAGGCTTATAAGGCGATGGGACAGTTCCACTCGGTAAACTCCTTTATCACCGACGTATTCAACGTAATCGTTCTCATAGCAGGCGGTCTTTTCCTATACAGCGAGGCTATAAACTGGGCGGATTACTCGGCGTTCGTCGTTTCGGTAAACCTCTTTATTTCGCCGGTTATGACGCTGATAAACTTCATGGAGCAGTATCAGAGCGGTGTCACGGGATTTGAGCGCTTTGTTGAAATAATGGACGCCCAGCCCGAAAAAGACGCCGAAGGAGCCGTTGACATCGGCGAGGTTGACGGAAAAATAGAACTGAAAAACGTAATCTGCTCGTACGACGATACCAAGGACGTGCTCAGAGGAGTCGATCTTATAATCGAAAAGGGCAAAAAATTTGCGCTCGTCGGACCTTCGGGCGGCGGAAAGACGACCATCTGCCATCTTATTCCCCGTTTTTATCCGATAGATTCGGGAGAAATACTTATCGACGGCAAAAACATAAACACCCTCACCGCCGAGTCCATCAGAAGAAACATCGGCATAGTTCAACAGGACATCTATCTCTTCAATGCTTCGATAAAGGAAAATATCCTTTACGGACGTCTTGACGCCACCGACGAAGAGGTAATCGAAGCGGCAAAGCGCGCCAATATACACGACTACATAATGACGCTCGAAAACGGCTACGACACACAGATCGGCGAGCGCGGAGTACGTCTGTCAGGCGGACAAAAGCAGCGTCTGTCGATAGCGCGCGTATTCCTCAAAAATCCGCCGATACTCATTCTCGACGAAGCAACGAGCGCTCTCGACAACACGACCGAAATTCTCATTCAGGACGCGCTTGACGAGCTTTGCCAAGGCAGAACGACTCTCGTCGTCGCGCACCGCCTCTCGACCATCAAAAACGCCGATGAGATCGCGGTCGTTTCCAACGGAAAGATAATCGAGCAAGGCACTCACGACGCCCTCGTATCCCTCGGCGGCGAATACGCCGAGCTTTACAGATTACAGTTTCGCGCTAACGCCGTCGAATAATTATTTGGAAAACTTTTTTCTAAAACCCCTTTTGCAAAAAGGGGTTTCTGTCTTTCTCAAAAACTTTACTAAAATAATTTATTTACCTTTTTAATTCGCAGGAGTGAGCCCAAGGCGAGCCCGACGGCAAAGCCATCGCGCCGCATTTGAACTTAGGTTTGCATAGCAAACCGTTGCGCTTTTTCGCCCTCACAAAACTCCCCTTTCCTCATATTATAAAAATAGCGGAGAAAACTCCGCGGAAAGGAAGTAAAGATAATGGCAGTATTCACAAATCAGGCAACCTTGTCATATAACGACGTTGTGACAAGCTCAAATATCGTAACGGGCGAGCTCGTACAAGTTCTTTCGCTCGGCAAAACGGCACTAAACGACAGCTACGGAGCAAACGACACTATAACCTACGTCGTGAGTATAGTAAACGCCGGCACTACGGCATTCAGCGATCTGACAATCACCGACGATCTCGGCGCATACGAGTTTGGCGGCAGAAGCGTAACTCCTCTGACCTACGAGGGCGATATACTTTTCTATATAAACGGAGTTCTTCAGAGCACTCCGAGCGTCGAGTCAGGACCGCCTCTCGTAGTCAGCGGCATAGACGTTCCGGCATCTTCGAGCGCCCTTCTGATCTATCGCGCATCGATCAACTCCTTCGCGCCTCTTGCAACAGATGCAAGCGTAACCAACACGGTAACTCTTACGGGAACGGGAATTACAACTCCTATCACCGCCCAGGAAACGGTGAGCGCCTCCTCTGATCCCATGCTCACGATAAGCAAGGCTATATTTCCGTCCACCGTTGCGGAAAACGGCGAGATAACCTACACCTTTATAATAGAGAACTCAGGCAACACAAGCGCAAATGCAGATGCAAATGCGGTCGTCACCGACCTTTTTGATCCGATTCTCTCGAATATCGAGGTGACTCTGAACGGTAGAGCGCTTTCCCCAGGCGCAGAGTACACCTACAACGAAACGAGCGGACTCTTCCGCACGGTTGAGGGTGTAATAACCGTCCCTGCCGCGACCTACGCGCAAAATCCCGAAACGGGAATGTGGGACATCACCCCCGGAGTCGCAGTTCTTACGGTTTCGGGAAATCTTTAAACACAAAACCGTAGCTCTATATTTGAGCTACGGTTTTATTTATATAATCATATCTTGTCAAAGCTCTGAAAATATCCCTCTGACCTTTTGTCCGTTTGACTGCGAATCATGAAACTGTGCCGCGGTTTTAAGTCCGTTCTCTGCGGCGCGCTCTCGGCTTTCGGGATCCTCAAAAGCAGTAAGGAGCGCGTCTTTAAGTCCTTCCCTCGCCGTGCAGGTGATTGCCGCACCGTGTTTTATAAGATGCTTCATAGACGCTACTGAGCAAGGCCCGTAAGCGAAAAGAGTAATTCCGCTTGCAAGGCTATCGGCGATCTTTGTCGAAACCGAATGCTTGACAAGATCAATGCTTTTATCGTCGAACGCCTCGGTATGAAGCAGAATATCGGACGCGTGAAGAGTATCCTCAAACTCCTTGCCCGAAATAAATCCGCAAAGTTGCACCGATTTTATACCGTCAAAGGTCGCAAGGACCTCGGGCTTCTTTTCGCCCGTGTATATTTTAAGAGCATATTCCTTGCCCTTCTCAACATTAAGCAGATCGAGAGCTTTTCCGATCTCGGCGAGCGAAATATATCTGTTGCAACTGATATTTCCAAAGTAGCATATTTCGGTCGGGAACTCGGCAACTTTGACCGTATCAGCCATTTTATAGCTCGTACCGGTCATTATCGCGCTTGCAGATACTCCGAATTTTTCTCCGTACATGTCCTTAATATCATCGCATATAGTTATAAGATGTGAGGTCTTTTTCATCAGCTTATCTGTCTTTTTTTGGAGCAGTCTGAGCTGAATTTTTCCTATAAGGCTACTTGGAGTATTGACGAAATAATAGTCGTCACAAATATAGGTTACTATCGGAATATTTCGTTTTTTCGAAATTTTGAGCGCTATATCGTATATGAACTTTGCATATCCGGGAGAGAGGAATATCGCCGTCGGCGCTTCCCTGTCGAGCCATGCTTCAAGCTCCTTCGTGTACCATCGCGAAAGACTCCACATCATATCGCGAAGAAGCCGTTTCATCGGTTCTTTTTTGCCCGACTTTTTATAAAGCTTTGCGTCCTCGTCCTTCTCAAAAAGATTTTTCTTTGCGGAAACGATCTTTGATTTGTCAATTTTACCGCCCGGTTTTTTAAATTTCAAAAGACTGTCGAGCACATCCTTGTCGGTCACCCGATAATAAGACGAGCAGACGTCAACGTCGGGCAGAGTCGGATAGATATAAAGCTGACAGATCTCGTCCTTTTCAAAGCCTGAAAAAAGCGACAAAAAGGTTTTTCCCATATTCTGATATGTCGAAAAACAGTTGTGGCTTATCAAAAGTACCTTCATCGCCCAAACGCTCCTTTTACGCTTTTAATATTTCGCCCGTAATTTTGCAGTAGGTATTCTTGCGGTCAAAATTCTCCTCGGCACATCTTCTTCCATTCTTGCCCATTTCTTTTCTGAGCTCACTGTCGATGGCGAGAATTTTTATCTTTTCCGCCATATCTGCGGAGTCTGAGCAGTTGCAGTTAAAGCCCATATTATACGTTTCAACAAGTTTTCTGTACTCGGGGCTCTCCTGAGTATTTACAAGTGCAACTCCCGAGGCGGCATAATCTCCGTGCTTGTTTATTATAGACTGCGCCGCATTTTTCACTATCGGATTTATAACGATGTCGCAAACACAAAGTCTGCCGACCATTACTCCGTAGTCAAGACGTCCGGTAAACTCGGCGTTTATGCCCTTTTCCTGCGCGTGCTCTTCAAATCTCTCACGAAGCGGACCATCTCCCATAACGAGGAATTTCAGATTCGAATATCCATGATCTTTGAGAATGGCAAGGGCGTCTATAACACACTCAATATCGTAAGAATGACCAAGCGTTCCTATATATGCGACAAGAACGTCATTATCGTTTCTCTCGACCTTGTTTTCCTCGTTCAGCTTGTCAAAGTGTGCAAGCTCGGTACCAAGGAAAACGGGGAAAGCGGTTTTGATATTCGGATTTGCCTTGCGCGCGCGGTCGATATAGGTCTGAGAAACCGCAATTACGGTATCTGCTTTTTTATATATTCCGTTTGCAAGCCATCTGAACGGTGCAAATATAATGTCACTTACAACCGGAACCTTAAATACCATCTGGAACGCCTCCGGCCAGAGATCCTGAATATCGATTATAAACTTAATTCCGTTTTTCTTGCAATATTTCGCCGCCTCGTAAGCCGCTGTAAGCGTAGGAACTGCGGCGTAAATAACGT
Organism: Eubacteriales bacterium; assembly: GCA_045657105.1. Classification (GTDB taxonomy): domain Bacteria; phylum Bacillota; class Clostridia; order Oscillospirales; family CAG-272; genus SIG672. The sequence continues at coordinate 11,143 of JAZOSN010000056.1, read as the reverse complement.
CCGGTTTTTTTCTCTTTTTCAGATATTTCTTTACGTTTTGTCCCCATATGAAGTGACTGTAAAATCGGCGCAGACATACGTTTTTCGGGTATCCCGTTTCGTGAAGCATCGTCACCTTGAACGGAAATCCGGTCGGCTCGGACTCAAAGTGCTCTTTCGCGCCGTGATTGAAGTCGCTCGTCAAGATCTCGACCTCGTTATCTTTTGAAAGAAGCCCTGCAAGGTACTGGAACCTGTTGTTTCCCTTTCCGTCAAAGCGTCTGCAAAAATCCGCTAAAATAATAATATCCATCTGTGTTCCTCATTCCTTATATTTTTAAGGTATATCTCAATATGTAAAATTATATCATACAATTGTATTTTAGTCAATAATCTTGAAGAGTGAAAAGCAAAAAAATCCGCCCACTCGCGTGTGCGTATTTTTTTGAGTCGTGTTGGCAGAAAGATGCCTGTTATATTTCTTTAAATTCGTACATTTTCAAGGAATAAAGTTGTTTGATGGTTGCGTGATCCTTGTAATGAACAATATAAAATTTATCGCCCTGCGAGGTAAGATCAAAATGAACATTTCCAACCGATACTTTCTTAAATCCTGTAAAATGAAGGATTTTTTCTGTGTGTCGGTTAACAAGTCTTTCATCTTTATATTGTACTTCACATACCACAATATCAAAAGCACCGTTTCGTAGTAATTTTCGTTCCTCTAAACTTGTTCTCAAAGACAAAAGCTCCAACCAAACCGGCGCACTTGTGAGTCCTCCAATTAAAACAGACAAAAGGACTTTCAGCCATGTAATTTCGAGTAGTGCAAATAATCCGTAAACAACTCCTATGGTAAGTGGCAGAAAAACGAGAGATAAAGCGCCGAACCAAACGAGCGTTGACTTTATATCCGCAGTATTGTAAAAACGGAGTTCTTTTTCTATAAAATCTCGCGTAATTATATTCTTCGTTCGATTTTCCATATTTCCGCCGCCTTTCTTGAGTTTAGTATAACACAAAATCGGTAATAAGTCAATAATCGTCAAGCCGAATACTCGCCTTTGGCGTCAGAGCCCGAGCTGAAGCGAGAGTGATTTTAAAACAAAAAACACACCCTGTCGGGTGTGTTTTTCGTTTTAAGGCACCACCCGGATACTCTTCGCTGCGCTCGAGGAACCACGAACCGGATTCTGTGCGCTACGCGCACAGAGCCCGAGCTGAAGCGAGAGTGATTTTAAAACAAAAAACACACCCTGTCGGGTGTGTTTTTCGTTTTAAGGCACCACCCGGATTCGGACCGGGGATAAAGGTTTTGCAGACCTCTGCCTTACCACTTGGCTATGGTGCCGTAAATATTAAAAAAAGCGGATTACGGGGCTCGAACCCGCCACCTCCACCTTGGCAAGGTGGCGCTCTACCAAATGAGCTAAATCCGCAAAGTTTCTTATGAAATGCCTTGAGTCGGAATCGAACCAACGACACGTAGATTTTCAGTCTACTGCTCTACCAACTGAGCTATCAAGGCGAACGAACCGATCATTTTCCTTAATAACCGGTTAGTAAAAGTGGCGACCCGAAGGGGACTCGAACCCCTGACCTCTAGCGTGACAGGCTAGCGTTCTAACCAACTGAACTACCGGGCCGTTTTTATGGGAACAATAGGGCTCGAACCTATGACCCTCTGCTTGTAAGGCAGATGCTCTCCCAGCTGAGCTATGCTCCCGTATGCTGCGCCCTTAACTGCGGCGACGTGTTGTATTATAGCACAGCACTTTTCATTTGTCAAGCGTTTTTTGAAAAAAATTTTATTTTTTTTCGTTTTTTCTTATCTCTTCAATATCAGAGCCGGTAAATGAGTATTTATTTGTGCAAAATTGACACCCAACCTCGATTTTTCCGTCCTCTACGAGAATATTATAAAGATCAACGGGGTTCAGAGTGAGCAGTGCCCTACCCATTCTGTCGCGCGAGCAGTCGCACTTATACCCGACCTCGTACTCGTCGAAAACGTCGTAATCAATGCCGCCAAGTGCTATATCGGCAATTTCCTTATTCGTCTTTCCCTCTTTGAAAAGACCGGAAATTCCGGTGATCGCGGGAAGATTTTTCTCTATCTTCTCGATTGTATCCTCTGCGGCAAACGGAAGAAGCTGAATGATCAGCCCACCTGCGGCAAGCACGCTTCCGTTCGGACGAAGCAGGACTCCGAGCGAAACGACGGTAGGAATCTGCTCACTCTCGGCATAATAGGACGAAATATCCTCGGCGATCTCTCCGCTGACGATATTGGTAATGCCTATGTACGGCTCTTTTTCTCCGACGTCCTTGACTACGTTAAGCGTTCCCTTTCCGACTGCGCCCGAAACGTCAATCTTGCCGTTATCCTTTCGCGGTATATCGGTATGAGGGTTCTGAACGTATCCCTTGACGTTGCCCATATAGTCCGAAACGGCAAGAACGTGACCGCAAGGTCCGTCGCCTCTGAAATTTACGGTTATATTATTCCCCTTATCTTTAAGAGTCGTTCCCATAAGCGAGGTCGCGGTGAGAACTCTGCCGAGAGCCGCAGCAGCAGTGGGAGCGCAGGAGTGTATTCTGACCGCGTCTGCTACCATATCGGTCGAATTTATAACGAGGATCTGAGCCGATCCGTCGCAGGTTAATCCTCTGAGTATCTTTGACATCTTGTTTCTGCCTTTCTTATTATATGCGCATTCTTCTCACGCGCCATACTTTTCTTTAAGTTTATCTATAAGAATATTTCCTATTTTATATACGTCGCCCGCGCCCATAGTCAGGACAAGATCTCCGGGCTCCGCGTTGTCTGCGAGATAATCTGCTATTTCCTCAAACGACGGGAAATAGAGCTGACCTATATCCTCGGCAAGAAGCTTTGAGGATACACCCCTGGTGTCTATCTCTCTTGCCGCATAAATATCGGCAAATATAACCGTACTTGCCTGCGAGAACGCCTTTTCAAAGCCGTCAAGAAGGTCGTGTGTTCTTGAATATGTATGCGGTTGGAAAACACAGTAGATCTTCTTATATCCGAGTCTTGACGCGCCCTCCAGCGTTGCGCTTATCTCGGACGGGTGATGCGCGTAGTCGTCATAAACGGCTATTCCGCCCACTCTCGCCTTACATTCAAAGCGTCTTTTCGCGCCCACAAATGTTGCAGATGCCGTCGAAATGATCTCGGGAGATACACCGCACAAATGGGCAACTGCCGCCGCGCAGAGCGAATTATATACGTTAAACGAGCCTATTACGGGGAGCGATATATCGCAAAGCTTTTCGCCCTTATGACAGAAGGTATATCTTCCGCAACCGTATTCATATCTGAGGTCGAGGGCGTAGTAATCCGCCTTCGAATTTCCGAGCGAGATGCCGACGACTCTACCGCCGTAGCCTTTAAGTGCTTCGAGAACGTTCGAATTATCAACGTTTGCGACGACGATAGACGCGCCCTCGATTGCCTTTGCGAAGGAATTTATTATAGCTTGGAGCGACGGGAAATAGTCGGTATGGTCGAGCTCGATATTAGTAACGACCGCAAGCGACGGATCGAAGCTGAGGAAGGAGTCCTTATATTCGCAAGACTCGTACACAAAAAAGTCCTTTGCGCCTATTTTATATGCGCCGCCTATCTCGGGAATGACCGCGCCGTTTGCCACCGTAGGATCAAGTCCCGCTTCGAGGAGAATGTGCGAAAGAAGCGCGGTAGTCGTCGTTTTTCCGTGAGTTCCCGAAACACCTATGCGGTTAGCATAATCGCTCATAATATATCCAAGGAAAGCCGCGCGCGAAACGAGCAGGATTTTTCTCTCGATGGCTCTTGCTATCTCGGGGTTCGTTTCATCGACCGCCGCGGTATAGACGAGCGCGTCACAATTATCTGCGCTCTCGGCAAAATGACCGTAGGTTATCTTTATGCCCTGCCCTTCGAGCGCGGTGGTTATTTCACTCTTCGAACGGTCGGAGCCGCTAACCTCAAATCCGCGTTTTTTCGCAAGAGAAGCAATAGTCGACATACTGATACCGCCTATTCCCACGAAATGAATACTGCGGCATTTGTCTATCTCTCTCGCAAGCAACTTTCTTTCTTCTCTTCTGAATTCTTTCATAAGCACTCCTCACACATCGACAAAATAGTCGAAATTCACTTATTTTTCACCTAATTTGTATAAAAAGTTGACAATTTTTAATAAATAATTCACAGTTTGTATTTTTAGCGTATACATATAAATATTATAATGATTACAGTCATTTATTGCTAAAACGTAGCACACAGCACGGAGGAAATTATGCAAATCACAGACATTAAAATACGTAAGCTTTTCGACGACGAAGCTCCGATGAAGGCTATCGTATCGGTCACCTTTGACCATCAGCTCGCACTTCACGACATCAAGGTCATCTACGCGAAGGAAAAGTTCTTTATCGTTATGCCCAGTAAAAAGAACCCCGACAACACCTATCGCGACATCGTTCACCCTATTGCCTCCGATTTCCGTCAGATGCTTGAAGAAGCGGTTATCACCGAATACAACAAAGCAGTTGAGGAAGCAGCGGCAGCAGCAGAAAACGAAAGCACCAAGGCAGACTCTGACGTATTTTGATATGACTTATCCGGGCAGCCGTTATTAAAAATTTCATTATATTTATTATCGGCACCAAACCGCGGTTTTTCCGCGGTTTTGTTTTTTTCGGGAAACTTTTGAAAAAGTTTCCCATACCCTTCAAAAGCTTTTTTTGAAAACCCTTTTTGGAAAAAGGGTTTTCAAACTTTCCCAAAAACTTTAATTAAAATTAAATTCATTTTAGCAAGGTTTTTGAAGTTCCAACGTCCCTAAGCAGCGTCCTGAGCCTCTCCGAAAAGCTTAAAGATCTCCCAACCCGCGCTTTCACTGTAAGCCGAAACGAGTCCGCTCGACACGTTTGATATATGACTGAACACAAAAGGAAGAACTATATTTCCCTTTGTATCTATCATACCGCGCGTTCCGTCCTCAGCTCCGACTACCGCAAGCCCCTGCACAAAGGGAGATGCATAGGTATATATCGGTTGTGCTATCCATTTTTTATCTATACTGTAATATCCGTAACGTCCGTTTTTTGAAAGGAGCAGTACACCGTCCGAATATCCTTCGAGCGTATATCCGCTCGGAATATCGAAAAATTCGCCCGAAACGTTCACAAGCGTTTCGTAATCGGCAAGCGTTTTGTTATATACCGCGCTCGAACGCCCGATAAGACGGACTCTTATTCTCATCCAACCGTGCTCGTCAACAGTACCGCTTCCTATCGCGGAAATATCGTTTGTATAAGGAAAAGCGTAGTATCTGCGAACGTAAACTCCCTGATTTACTCCAAAGGTCGGATAATAGAAGAAGTTGCTCGATTTCGCCTGGTGGACGGCCTTTCCTGCGGCGTCTATTATAACAAACGCGCCGCTTGTCGTTTTGACGAAGGCATATCCGCTCGAAGCGAAGCTATATGCACCCGAATAAGCCGTACTTATTTCCTGCTTTTCCTTTACGGCGTTGTAATATCTGTAAACCTTCTTCGCCTCATCGTAAAAAGCGTACACCTGCTCGCCTGCACCGTTTTTATAGGAAAATGCAGGATAGTCGTATTCAAGCGAGGCGACAATACTATTATCGGGAACGCTCACAAACTCACACGTTTCTTTATTCAGAATATAATATGCGCCCGAGGCGTCGGCAAACACTGCCTCGCCCGATGCAGTACGCTTGTTTGCGGGTGATTTATCACCTATATTCTCGACAAGAAGCCTTCCGTCACCGTCATACAGTGAGGACACGCCCTCCGCCGAATTTATGATTATATAGCCCATATAAAGCTCGACAGTCTTTATATCGACCTCTTTATCTTCATATACTATTTTGACAGACGCGTCGCTCGACGAAAGTTGCTTGACGGCAATCTTTACAGTTTCTTTTCCGACCGCAAAATCACCGATAAGCTCAATTCCCGAGCGAGCGAGAAGAGATTTTTCGGGATCGTAGCTCTGCGAGGTCATAAAAGTCTTGTCAGACACCTCGTCAAAACCGGCAAAATCCTTCATAAGCTTGTTATAAAGCTCTTTATCGAGCGAGCCAATATCGCTGACGAGCCCTTCGACAAACGAGATACCGAACGCGTCCGAGAGGTTCGTTACGTATTTATTTTCTTCATTTTTCGGTTCTTCCCCGTCACCGTCGTCCGGTGTGTCAGTATCGGGCAGAGCCACATCGGGATTTTCGTCCGAGGGGCCGTCACCTTCAAGTCCGTCGTAAAAATCGACGACCGTCATAGCGAAGCTCAAAAACAAGGAAGCAACAAGCAGAAAAACGACGGCGCAAACGCCCCACGGAGCAAATTTCAAATATTTCATTTTCCGTTTTGCCTCCTTTCGTTTTTCTTGCAGGATCGGATTATTTGTGGTATTTTCCGCCGTTTATGATCGTAAACGCGCGATATATCTGTTCGAGCAGTATTACTCTCATAAGTCTGTGCGGAAAGGTCATTTTTGAAAACGAGAGCCTCAGATCGCAGCTTGCCTTTACCTCCTCGGTAAGTCCGTCAAATGCACCTATCACGAAGCAAAGCTCACTGACTCCCGAGTTCGGGAGCTTTTCTATATACGAGGCGAGCTCCTCGGAGGACATCTGCTTTCCCTCGACACAAAGCGCGATCTTGCGCGCTCTCGGCGGAAGATGCGGTATGATCGGCGCACCGTCTTTAAGCTCGACTACTTTCAGCTTGCAAAAAGCCGAAAGTCTTTTTGAATATTCCGCGCAGGCATCGACAAAAAACTTATCTTTCAGATTACCCACGCAAACAACCGTTATCTCAATCATTTTTTCAAGGGAAAACTTTTGAGAAAAGTTTCCCCGACCTTTCAAAAGCTTTTTCTGAAAACCCTTTTTGGAAAAGGGGTTTTCACACTTTCCCAAAAACTTTTATCAAAAATATTTTTTATTTTTATAAAGTTTTGAAAGTTCTTAGAAAACTTTTTCAAAAGTTTTCTAAGCGGGTTCTCAGGGCAGAGCCCTGAGCGGGTTTTTAGGGCAGAGCCCTAAATGAGGCGCGTTGGGCAAAAGCGGTCGGCGACCGCGACGTCTGCCGACAGAGCGTTCTGCCTAAGACGGCAAACGACCGTGTCGAGTGCGATCTCAGGGGTGTTGTTTTCGGCGCTCAGATGCGCTAGAAGCACCTTTTTCGTACTGTGCGAAACTATGTAAGCGACCAGTCGCGCGCAGTCGTTGTTGTCAAGGTGTCCGATGTTTGACTCTATACGTTTTTTCAGTACGTACGGATACGGTCCGTTTCTGAGCATTGCGAGGTCGTAATTCGATTCCACGACCGCCGCCTCGCACTCTGCGAGCATATCGGCGATCTTGCGGGAGAGCATACCCATATCGGTAGCGTATCCAAACTGCCTGCCGTTATACTCGATTATGTATCCCGTGCTCATACGGCTATCGTGAGGAGTTTCAAACGAGATTATTCTCACGTCCTCTATTTCGATAACGCTTCCCGCCTCGTAAACGTTTATAAGACTGTCGGGAACATCATTTATAAGCATCTCGGCAGTTCCCTTTGCCGCGTATACAGGGGTGCCGTAATATTTCGTTATCATTTTCAGACCTTTTATGTGGTCGGAGTGCTCGTGGGTTACGAGTATTGCTTTGATGTTTGATAGCGACGTGCCAAGCTCGGAAAGCGCGGCTTCGGTCGCCTTTTTGCTCTTTCCCGCGTCAATAAGAAGCTCGGTATCTCCGCATTTTATGTAGCAGGAATTTCCGGACGAGCCCGAAAAGAGCGTGTATATCGTCACATCGTTCATATTTTCCATATTCACGGTGTTTTCCTCTTTATCACATTTATAGGGAACCTCCGCAAAAGCAGAGATCCCCTATTTTAAAAGACTTGTCTTTTAAAGAACGCAGATCGCGCCCTTGTTTCTTATGCGGAGAACGTAGGTTGCGCCCTCCCCGAATACGCCGTCCATAAGACGCGCGTAATCTGCGGTAGCACTTTCGGGCATAAATGCCTGGATCGTTCCTGCAAATCCGCCGCCGTGTACTCGGCAGGCAGAAGGAGCGTCAAGCTTTGCAAGGAAGTCCTCGGTTACCGCGAGAGCGAGAGAAAGTCCCTGCTCCTCTACGTTCTTAACGGTATATACGTTTTGGAGGAACTTGAACGAGGAGTTACCCGAAGCGCGAACTCCGTCAAAGAACGCCGAAAGATCGCCGTTTGCAAGCGCCTGCGCCTGCTTTGTAACTCTTACATTCTCGTTTACAAAGTGGATAGCTCTCATAATTGCTCTGTCGCCGGTCTTTTCGCGAAGCGCGGGAATAGCCGAGATGATCTCGTCGAGCGAGATCTCACGAAGAACCTCTTTACCGAAATGCGCGGCAACTGCCTTCATTTCGGCAGGTACGGAAGCGTAGTCCGCGTTGAGGTCGGCGTGGTTTCCGCCGGTGTTTACGATACAAAGCGAATATCCGAGCGCGGAAAGATCGAACGCAGGCTTGCCCACGATAGGATTCTTGGGATCTGCAAAGTCAATCGAGATAAATCCGCCAACCGCACAGGCAGTCTGGTCCATAAGTCCGCAGGGCTTGCCGAAATACTTATTCTCAGCGTACTGCGCGAGCTTCGCTATCGTTACGTCGTCAACGTCGTTATTATAAAGTGTACGCATAATGTTGCCTACCATTACCTCGAAAGCGGCAGAGGACGAAAGTCCCGAGCCTTTGAGAACGTCAGAGGTAGTATACGCGTCAAATCCGCCGATGGTATATCCCGAGCTTTCAAGTCCCTCGCACATACCCTCGATAACCGCAAAGCTCGTAAAGAACTTGTCGGGATCGACCTTGATCTCGGAGATCTTAACGCTATCGGGAGAAAATCCCTTACTCTTGATGTTTACAATACCGGTGTCGGTCTTGCGAGCTACCGCGATAATGTCAAGGTTTATCGAAGCGGCAAGCACCTTTCCGTGGTTGTGGTCGGTATGGTTACCCGATATTTCACTTCTGCCGGGAACAGAGAAAAGGCGGAGATCGTCAGAATCGGCAAAGTTTTCGATAAAGCCGTCGATCGCCTCAATATATCTTTCGCGTTGATAGGACACCTTGTCCGCGCCGTAAAGATCTGTGAAGATGCCATCGAGATTTCCCGATGCTATGTACTGTTTGAGTTGTGTTGCATTCATTGATAGCTCCTCCGAAGAGATAATTATAATATATTTCTTATATTATAGCACCGAAGTACCGAAATGTCTATACCCCAAGGTCAAATTCATTGTAAATTTTTACGAAAAGGTCACATTTTTTCGCGCGCTTTTGCGATAAAACTACGTTTTTAAAAAAATTTAAAATAATTTCTTGACTTATGGCGAAAGATATATTATACTGTATAGTAGCGAAATACGGGCGGACAAGCATTGTGCGCTTCCGTTTTCGAAACGTTTATTGCAACATTTATATAAATCAAAAAGGAGAACAGAAAAATGAGCAATGAATTCAGCTGCGCGTACGCAATGAGCAACGAAGTTCAGAACATGTGTACCGTCGCAAAAGGCCCCTTCCACGGACCCGCTCCCATTCCCGAAGAAGGAAAATGGGTACAGGCAACGGAAATCAAGGATATTTCCGGTTACACTCACGGTGTAGGCTGGTGTGCACCTCAGCAGGGCGCATGCAAGCTCTCGCTTAACGTTAAAAACGGTATCATCGAGGAAGCCCTCGTTGAAACCATCGGTTGCTCGGGTATGACTCACTCGGCTGCTATGGCGGCAGAGATCCTTCCCGGCAAGACTATTCTCGAAGCTCTCAACACCGACCTCGTTTGCGACGCTATCAATACCGCAATGAGAGAGCTCTTCCTCCAGATCGTTTACGGACGTACCCAGTCGGCATTCTCCGAGGGCGGTCTTGTAATCGGCGCAGGTATGGAAGACCTCGGTAAGGGTGAGCGCTCGATGGTTGGTACTATGTACGGAACCAAGGCTAAGGGTGTTCGTTACCTCGAAATGACCGAGGGCTACTGCACCAGAATGGCACTCGACAAGGACAATCAGGTTATCGGATACGAGTTCGTATCGCTTGGAAAGATGACCGACTTCATCAAGAAGGGACTTACTCCCAACGAAGCATACGAGAAGTCCAAGGGCACCTACGGAAGATTCGATGATGCTGTTAAGTACATCGATCCCCGTAAAGAGTAAGTAAAGGAGGAAATTACAAATGGCAAAGTTTGAAGGTTATGAAAGACGCGAGGCGAAAATTCTCGCTACTCTCAAAGAATACGGCATTTCCTCTATCGACGAGTGCAAGGAAATCTGCGATGCTAAGGGCATCGATCCCTACAAAATAGTTGAAGAAACTCAGCCTATCGCGTTCGAGAACGCAAAATGGGCTTACACCGTTGGCGCGGCTATCGCAATCAAGAAGGGTTGCACCAAGGCTGCTGACGCCGCTGCCGCTATCGGTATCGGACTTCAGTCCTTCTGTATCCCCGGCTCGGTTGCAGAAAACCGCAAGGTCGGTATCGGACACGGAAACCTCGGAAAGATGCTTCTCTCCGAAGAAACCGATTGCTTCTGCTTCCTCGCAGGACACGAATCCTTCGCAGCTGCTGAGGGTGCTATCAAGATCGCTCTCAACGCTAACAAGGTAAGAGTTAAGCCTCTCCGCGTTATCCTTAACGGTCTTGGAAAAGACGCCGCTATGATCATTTCGCGTATCAACGGCTTCACCTACGTTAAGACTCAGTTCGATCCTTATACCGAAGAGGTTAAGGTTCTTAGCGAAACTGCTTATTCTAACGGTCCTCGCGCGAACGTTAAGTGCTACGGCTCGGATAGTGTTCCGGAGGGCGTTGCAATCATGCGCCTTGAAAACGTCGGCGTTTCGATCACCGGTAACTCGACCAATCCCACCAGATTCCAGCACCCCGTTGCAGGAACCTACAAGAAGTGGTGTAACGAGAACGGCAAGCAGTACTTCTCTGTTGCATCGGGCGGCGGTACAGGACGTACTCTCCACCCCGACAATATGGCGGCAGGCCCCGCTTCCTACGGTCTGACCGATACTATGGGACGTATGCACGGCGACGCTCAGTTCGCAGGCTCGTCCTCGGTTCCCGC
>JAZOSN010000055.1:0-3543 GCA_045657105.1 Eubacteriales bacterium | reverse complement strand
CGACAAGACGAGAACGATCGACCACGCAAGCGGTTGGCACGATCAGGGCATAAGCGACGTCAAGAGCTGGCACGTTTATTTCACTAAATACCGCTTCACTCCCGACAAACACGGACGCGCGGTCGTACTCAGTGAATTCGGCGGATACAACTACCGAGTCGAGGGACATTCGTTCACCGAGCGCGATTTTGGATACAAGCATCTGAAATCTCCCGACGAGCTCCGCGAGGCGCTTTCACGTCTTTACAGTGAGCAGATCTTCCCTGCTATCGAAAAGGGACTCGCGGCTGCGGTTTATACTCAGCTCGCCGACGTCGAGGACGAGGTAAACGGACTTATCACTCACGACAGAGCCGAGGTAAAGCTTCCGACGGACGAAATACGTAAGATAGTTGAATACAAAAACAACTGATACAAAAAAGATCCGAACGCCGTTTCGGATCTTTTTAAATAACTACAAAACTCCTATTTTTGTGTCCAAAATCTATATTTTTTAATTTTTATATGTGATATAATATAAAAACCGACTCCCCCAAAAAAAGAAGGGGGATCTGTATGTAATGTCAAGGGTGCTCTCACGACAGAGCTCTTTCTGGCAGAGTCTGTTTAAATGCAAAAAGCAGGTCTTTCGACCTGCTTTTTCATTATTTCTGATTTACATAAGACTTCTATAAATAGCCTCGATGTCCTCAACGCTTGTTTCCTTCGGGTTACCCGGACGGCAAGCATCGTTATATGCATCAACAGACATCTGGTGGACATCTTCCTCTTTGGCAACACCTTTAAGAGATGTAACGATTCCCACATCCTCTGCGAGCTGACGAACTGCTTCAACAGCCGCTTTACGGTACTCCTCCTGTGTCATAGCGTCAACACCTTTTACTCCCATAGCGCGTGCGATCTCACGGTATTTCTCACCGGTCGCCTCTGCATTATATGCCATAACTGCGGGAAGAAGCGTAGCGCAAGCCTTTCCGTGAGGCATATCGTAATATGCCGAAAGGGTATGTGCCATAGAGTGGTCAACGCCGAGACCTACGTTAGAGAATCCCATTCCCGCTATATACTGACCGAGAGCCATTCCCTCGCGTCCGTCGGGATCGTTTTTGACTGCTCCTCTGAGCGAGCGGGCAATAATTTCAATAGCCTTGATGTGGAACATATCGGAAAGCTCCCATGCGCCTTTCGTGATATATCCTTCAATAGCGTGGGTAAGAGCATCCATACCGGTTGCCGCGGTAAGACCTGCGGGCATAGATGCCATCATATCGGGGTCAACTACTGCAACGACGGGAATATCGTGTACGTCAACACAAACGAATTTACGCTTCTTCTGAACATCTGTAATAACATAGTTTATGGTAACCTCTGCGGCGGTACCGGCAGTAGTAGGAACTGCTATGATCGGAACACAAGGATTTTTCGTTGGAGCAACTCCTTCGAGTGAGCGAACGTCCGCGAACTCGGGGTTAGTAATAATAATACCGATAGCCTTTGCGGTATCCATAGAAGATCCGCCTCCGATAGCAACGATGCAGTCAGCATTAGACGCCTTGAAGGCTTCTACTCCGCTCTGCACGTTTTCAACCGTAGGATTGGGCTTGATATCAGAGAAAACGCTATATGCGATTTTCGCCTCGTCGAGAAGGTCGGTTACTTTCGCTGTAATTCCGAACTTTATAAGATCAGGGTCGGATGCTACAAAAACTTTTTTAAAGCCTCTGTTTTTTACTTCTTCGGGGATTGCTTTGATAGCTCCTGCACCGTGGTAGGATGTTTCGTTGAGCATAAATTTGTTCATTGGATCAAGTTCCTTTCGTTATTTATTTAACAATGTCATTATAACCTGTTCATTCTTAAATGTCAACCACTTATTAGTAAAAATTTAAAAATATTTAAAAAGCTCCGACAGAGTTGCATCTATCGGAGCTTTTTTCACAGAAACTGACGAATATCTATTGCCAGTCTTTCTTCGAGATTTATAAGGCGTTTGGTTATATCCTTAGAAACCTCACTTGCCGCCTCGTACTGATTGAGATAACGGTTCAGAGATTTTACTCCCATATTACAACCGTCGGTCATAAGATCGGCTATCGTCTTATCAGACTCGCTCATAACGAGCTTTACGTTGGTCTTCATCTCGGACATTCCCTTAGCTATCGGATTAGGATTTTTTCCGTCATCTCCGTATTTATCGAGAAGCTCTCCTATCTCCATACCAAGCTTATCGTGTTCCCTTTTACAGTCGCTTAAATATTTTCTGAACTTTTCGTTGCGGACGTATCCGAGGACGTCCTCTATCGATTCTACCCCCATTTTTACTCCCGCGTCACATTCGCGCAGAAGCTTTACAGTGTCCTGTTCTATCATTTTATCATCTCCTTTTTGAATAGTATTGCCGATTTTAAAAATACTATTATAAAAGAGGGAGAAAAAATGTCATATTTCAATTATCACGCCACTGCAAAAAGGCTTATATCCGAGGGAAAGCTTATAAACTACTATTTCACCGACCGTTACGGGAAAATATCACCCGCGCTAATTCTTATTTTCGACGACGCTCTGCACAGTGTTATGCCGATAAGAGAATACCGATTTGACGAATATATAAGGCTTCTTCCGAAAGAAAAGAACGCGGTCAAGGAATAGCTCCCTGGCCGCGTTTTTAATTATTTTTTCTTAGGCTTCTTTATCTTATTGAGCTTTTTGTTCATTTTGAGAAGCTCTTCTTTGGTGAAGTTTACGTTCATCATTCCCATCATGCTTGTAAGTCTGAGAACAGTAAATCCGCCCATCATCTGCATAAGTCCGCCGTCCGCTTTAAGATCGACTTCGAAGCCGCCCGATTTCTTATCGGGGTTCTTCTTGCCTGCGTCCATCTTCTTCTTGATTTTAAGACCAACGCCGATGAACCAGAGCTTACCTCTCTTTGACTCCATAATGTCTGCGATCTTGTCGTTTAAGGAGAAGCGTCCCTCGGGAGCGTCAATGTCGAACCAGTTAAGAACCGCGCCTTTCTCAACGAGAACGTAGTCCATATTCATCTCGTCAACCTTGCGGATCTTTCCCTCGTCGGTAAGCTCGCCTGCCTTTGCAACGATAGTGCTCTCGCCGACGTTCTTTACGTCAAAGTAGAAGAAATGGTCTTCTGCCGTCTTCTTACCTATGCTCTCGCCGTTGACAAAGAGCTCAACCTCGGGAAGGTTGGAGTAAACGGTAACCTTCGTTACGTCCTCAACTCTGTCGATATATCTCTTCGAGCAAAGGTGAACGAAAGGATCAACCTCGGGAGATACGAGCCATGCCTTATATGCATAGAAGGAGTCCTTCTTATACTTTCTGTCCATTGTGACAAGGCCTTTATGGTTCTGTCCATTTTCGCCGCCCTCTGCTCTCGCATCTGCGCCGAAGTCGAACATATTCCATACGTGAGTTGCCCACATATATTTTCTTGTAAAGAGCTGCTTTATAAGCTCCTCGTGATAATAGGACTGATACTCCTCGGTATAGTCACCCTGCTTCGGATTGCTTGTGTGCCAGTTA
>JAZOSN010000054.1:0-6062 GCA_045657105.1 Eubacteriales bacterium | reverse complement strand
AGCTCGCGCCTGTGGTGGAATTGGCAGACACGTTGGATTTAGGTTCCAATGCCTCACGGTGTGCAGGTTCGACTCCTGTCAGGCGCATAGACAAAAAGACCGACTATTGTCGGTCTTTTGTTTATCTGTATAAATCGAGTCGAACCTCGCAATTCGAAGAATTGCTTATCGGCGCAAAGGGAATAAAAGGGAAAGGAAAACGTGGGCGCCGATTTAGGTTCGTAACTCCTGTCAGACGCATAAACGAAAAAGCACGGCAAAGCCGTGCTTTTTTTATCCTGTTTATTCCGCTACAAAAATGTACGGATATATCTCCTGTCCGCCGTCGATGAAATAGACCTCGGCGTCCGGATATTCTTTTGCAAGATATGCAGTGAGCTCACTCTGCTCGTCGGCGTTTGAATCCTCGCCGCAGAATACCGTGAGCATAAACTTTTCGGGAAGATTGAGAAGTAGGGAAGCGAGCTTTTTCGTTGCTTCCATCTTGCTTTTTGCGGAAACCACGATCTCCTTGTTTATAATTCCGATGGTGTCGCCGCTATTTATGTGAACTCCGTTCATCTCGGCGTCGCGGATCGAAGGGGAAACGTAGCCTGCGGTGACTCTTTCCATAGCCTCATTCATCTCTGCAATTATCGTATCTGCATCGGGACTGTCAAGGTTTGCTGAAGAAATTGCCACATAGCCTGTGCCGATGTTCTTGCTCGGGAGAACGTGGACCTTCGCCTTTTCGTAAAGGTCGCCCGCCTGCTGAGCCGCCATAATTATATTCGAGTTGTTAGGGAAAACGAAGATCTGCTCTGCGTTTACCTTTTCAAACGCTTCGAGAAAATCACTCGTTGACGGATTTTGTGTCTGACCGCCACGAACGACCTCGTCGGTGCCGAGCTCACGGTAGAGCGCTTCGACTCCCGGACCGTTGCTTACTGCGACGATGCCGTATTTTTTCTTGGGCTCCTTGGGAGCTTCGACTGATATTTCCGGCGCCGGTGTGTTTTCTGACAGCTCGGTGTGTTGAACTGACATGTTTTCTATCTTTACGGTGAGAAATTCTCCGTATTTGCGGCAGTATTCAAGCACCTTTTCGGGCGTGAAGGTGTGAACGTGGAGCTTCACGATGCTATCCGTCTTGAAAGCTACGACAGAGTCACCGATACTGACTAGAAACGCTCTGAGTGCATCAATATCAAAAGCGGCTATATCGGTCTTCGAATGTTGGAGTTGAAGAAGAAGCTCGGTGCAGTATCCGTAGGTCATTTCACTGTCTGCATCAAATGCAAAGCCAACGTGTGCGGATTTGGGAGCCGAGAAGGACTCGTTCGCCTCGTCGGGCAGCTCCTCGCCGTTCAGAACTCTGTTGAAGCCCTCCATTATGTAGAGAAGCCCTGCGCCGCCGCTATCGACAACTCCCGCTTCTTTAAGCACCGAGAGGATCTCGGGTGTGCGGTCGAGCGAAGCGTGCATTTCCTTTACCAGATCGGCAAAAAGCGATCTGATCGTGCTTTTGGGTGTGATGTTTGCGACCGCGTATTCGACTGCCTCTCGTGCGACCGTCAGAATAGTACCCTCGGTCGGCGTCATAACAGAGGAATAAGCCTGCTTGACTCCGAGCTCTAGCGCATTTCCAAATGTGACGGGATCTGCCTTTTCGGATTTTTCAAGACCCTTTGCCATTCCTGCAAAGAACTGCGAAAGAATAACTCCCGAGTTTCCGCGTGCTCCGAGAAGCATACCGTGCGAAAGGGTTTTCATCACCTCGGCAAGATCGTCTGAGTCGATGTTTTCGAT
The DNA here is from genome assembly GCA_045657105.1 of Eubacteriales bacterium. GTDB lineage: Bacteria > Bacillota > Clostridia > Oscillospirales > CAG-272 > SIG672. The sequence continues at coordinate 4,274 of JAZOSN010000054.1, read as the reverse complement.
GGCGGCAATACCGCTTTCGATGGTCATTCGCATATTGTCGCCCGTGTCGCCGTCCGGAACGGGGAATACGTTTAATTTGTTCACCTCGTCTGCGTTCGTGCGAAGTTGCTTTGCTCCGCCGCGCGCCATCCTGGACAGGAGAAGTCCGCCGAGATATTTTATATTAAGTCCTCCGCCCTTGGAGGCTTTCTTTTCCTTCTTAGCCATAAATAGAACCTATCTCCTTATTCGTTAAAGCCGTTTATCTGTTCTTTCCTACGAAGAAAAGTGCAAGAGTTCCGGGGCCCGAATGTGCTCCAATAACCGTTCCTACGTCTGTTATGAGATCGACACTTGCACCGTATCTTGTTTTGAGAAGATCTGCGAGGTACTGAGCGTCCGCAAGGCAGTCGCCGTGAGAAATGAATATGTCTGCTCCGCCGAGATCGGTTGCGAGCTCGCCGTATTTGTCTGCAAGAGCGGCAACGGCGGTTTTTCTTCCGCGAACCTTTGATACCGGAACGAGATGTCCCTCGTTGTCCATATGCAGTACCGGCTTGATACCGAGCATATTTCCGAAGAACGCCGCAGTAGCGCTCACTCTTCCGCCGCGCTTTAAGTAAACGAGGTCGTCAACCGTGAACCATATCGAAATTCTGAATTTTATATCCTCGACGAAAGCCGCCGTTTCGTCGATAGTTGCACCCTCGCTTTTTTTATCGAGAGCGAGCTTCAAAATGAGTCCCTGACCGGCGGAAGCGGCGAGAGTGTCGATAGTTATTATCTTGCTCTCGGGATACTTTTCGTTAAGCTGTACTGCGGCAAGACGCGCCGAGTTATAGGTCGTACTGAGTCCCGAGGAAAATCCGATATAGAGAATATCTTTTCCTTCCTTTAATATCTCTTCAAAGGAAATGGCAAAGGTTTCCGCGTTGACCGCAGAGGTCTTTGCTACCGAGCCCTCGCGCATCTTCTGATAAAACTGTGAAACAGGCATATCCTCGTTCGAATATTCCTTTTCATCGTCGTCAAAACGGAAGTTGAGGCTCTTATGGAAAACACCCCACTTGCCGAGCAGCTCGGGGGAAATGTCGCAACCCGAATCTGTAAATATAACGTAATCTTTCATATTAAAATTCTCCTTTAATAATTATGCCCGCGAAAATTATTTATCATACTTATCGCAGATATTTTGAAGATTTTCGCTTATTTTAGCAAGAGAACGGTAGAAAATGACTCTATCCTCTTCGGACACACCCTCGCTCGCTTTGTCAAGAATGTTGTCTATGCGTTCCGATACCTGCTTTCCGATCTGGCGTCCTTTTTCGGTAAGTTCAAGCGGTCTTTTGTATTTTTTGTGCTCTTTTTCGATGGTTTCGAGATAACCGTTCTTTTCAAGATATTCGAGAGAGCGTGAAATGGCCGCTTTGTCCTCCTCGCAAACGTCGCCGAGCTCCTTTGCGGTGAGCGATTGCATGGTGTAAAGGTAATAAAGGCAGGAAACGTGAGTGCTTTTAAGGTCAAGCTCTGCCATTTCCTCGGTCTTTATCTTTCTTATACATCTGTTTACTTTCGCAATAAGCAGGGTAAAAGCTTTAAAACGTTCTTGCATGATGATCTCCAAAATTCAATTAAAATAACGAAATAATTATACCATATAATTGTTGATTTGTCAACGACGCGGAAAATAGTTAAGATAAAATTCACTTTTCATAAACAAAAACGCAAAGGACTTGATCCTTTGCGTTTTCTGCTTTAAAACGTTATTTTTCTGGAGTATAGCTGTCTTTAAGGCTTACTATACGGTTAAAGGTGTTCGGATATTTCGAATCCTTTACGAAATATCCTGTGCGAACGAACTGGAACTTATCTCCCGCCTCGGCAGTGCAAAGAGCGAGCTCGACCTTGCAGCCTGTGAGCTTTTTAAGCGATTCGGGATTCAGATAATCGTTGTAGGTCGCACCCTCGGGCATATCGTTGAGATTCGGAATGGTAAAGAGCTTGTCGTAGAGCATAATGTCAACGTCTGCACAGTATTTTGCAGAAAGCCAGTGGATAGTACCCTTGACCTTTCTTCCGTCGAGAGGCTTGTTGTTGCCCGACTCGATGTCGGCGGTGCAGTGTATCTCAACGATGTTGCCGCTCTCGTCCTTTATTACCTCGTTGCATTTTACGATGTACGCGCCCATAAGACGAACCTCGCCTTCGGGCTTCATGCGGAAGAATTTGGGCGGCGGGTTGTCCGAGAAGTCGTCTGCATCAATGTAGATCTCACGCGTAAAGGGAATCATACGCTCGCCTGCTTCGGGGTTCTGAGGATTGTTCGAAACAGGGAAGTATTCTACCTTGTCCTCGGGGTAGTTCGTAATTACTACCTTTATAGGCTTCATAAGAGCAATTCTGCGCTCTGCGCTTTGGTTAAGCTCTTCGCGTATGCAGTGCTCGAGAAGCTCGATGTCAACGATGCTGTAAGCCTTTGCAATTCCGGCACGCTTTACGAAATCGAATATAGCGGCAGGAGTGTAGCCTCTTCTGCGGAGTCCGCAGATGGTCGGCATACGGGGATCGTCCCAACCGTCAACGAGTCCGGTTTCGACGAGCTGACGGAGATAACGCTTACTCATTACCGTATAAGTTACGTTAAGACGTGCAAACTCTCTCTGCTTGGGAGCAGGTGAGAAAATCCCGATATTGTCTATAACCCACTCGTAGAGCGGTCTGTGATTTTCGAATTCAAGTGAGCAGAGCGAATAGGTGATGCCTTCAAGCGCGTCCTGAATTGGGTGCGCGTAGTCGTAAAGAGGATAGATGCACCATTTGTCGCCCTGACGGTGGTGATGTGCGCGAACTATTCTGTAAATTGCGGGATCGCGCATATTCATATTCGGGGACGCCATATCTATCTTCGCGCGAAGCGTTTTCGAGCCGTCCGGGAACTCGCCGTTCTTCATGCGCTCGAAAAGGTCAAGGTTTTCTTCAACAGAGCGGTTTCTGTAAGGACTTTCCTTGCCCGCCTCGGTGAGAGTTCCGCGATACTCGCGCATCTCTTCTGCCGAGAGATCGCAAACGTACGCCTTGCCGTCACGAATGAGCTTTACCGCAAACTCGTAGCACTTGTCAAAGTAGTCCGAGCCGTAGAAAACGCCGCCTGTCGGCTCTGTACCGAGCCAGCAAAGGTCGTTGTAGATCGAGTCAACGTACTCGGTGTCCTCCTTTACGGGGTTGGTGTCGTCGTAACGGAGATTGAAAAGTCCGCCGTACTTTTTAGCCGTTGCATAGTTGATGTATATCGCCTTTGCCGAGCCGATGTGAAGGTATCCGTTAGGCTCGGGCGGAAAACGGGTGTGTACCGTATCGTTTATTCCCGCCTCAAGCTCGGCGTCGATAATATCGTGAATGAAATTCGGTCCTATGGAAAAGATCTCGTCTTTATTCATTTTGAAATTCTCCTAAATTTAGATTAAAGCTTGTCTGCCGCGGCCTTGACGCGTGCTACCGTGCGATCGTAGCCGAGGATCTTTGTGATCTCGTAAAGGTCGGGCGAGTTCTGACGTCCGGTAATGGCAACACGAAGGAAGCCGCTTATATCTCCGACGTGTCCCTTGAATGCATCGGGATCTGCCTTGTATGCCTTGACGTCGGGCGAAAATCCGAGCTTTTCGGAAATTGTCTTTACGTTTTCAAACCAAAGGTTATTGTCAAGGGTAGGATCAAAGGTTGCGATGTATTCATTAAGCGCCGCCTTTATATCTGATACGTCAAAGCCTTCGGGATAGGAGTCTACCTGAGTAAAGAGCTCGTCGTAGAAGAAGGACATATAATCCTTTGCCTCGTTCCACTTTGCAAGGTCCTTTCTCGGCTTTTTGCCGCCGCGACCGATTGCAAGAATGCGCTTTGCATATTCGGGATCTCTCTCGAGCAGAGCAGAGAACTGTGCATCGTAGGACTTTGCCCATTCGGAGATGCCTGCGTATGCTTTTTCTGCGTCCATACGCGAGATAGTCGTCTTTGAAATGTCGGTGAACTTGTCGAGGTCGAAAAGTGCGCCCGAGGTGTTCATCTTCTTTATCGAGAAGGGAAAGCTCTTCCAGTCGGCGTCAACGTTTGCGCGGCGCCACTCCTCGTAGTTCGAGTTGAGAAGTGTCATAACGTATTCAATGACCGATTCGGGCGGATAGCCCTCTGCCTTGTAGTCGGCAAGAGCCGCACCCTTGTCACGCTTGGAAAGCTTTTTCTTGGAAGTTCCCTCAAGCTTCATAAGCTGAGCAAGGTGCATATATTTGGGCATTCTGAAA
>JAZOSN010000053.1:0-13636 GCA_045657105.1 Eubacteriales bacterium | reverse complement strand
TCTGCCACAAGGTTGCTCGGAATCTCTCCGTCGGCAAATGACGATCCTAAGAACCACACGCGAAGACACTGTTTGTCTTCTGTGTCGCTTATCTGCCACTCGTATATAATTGCCCCGCTGCCAACCTCTTTGCCGCCGCTTCCCAGTATTTCGACGATTTCGGAATATTTCATTCCGCCCTTTATCTTATTTGCATTTTCAAGGGTAATTTCAAAAACCGGATCGGAGGTGTCCTTATCGTTATCTTTCGGGGATTCTGAATCAGATAAGTTTTCGTCGTTGTCTTTTTCGGTTTCTGATGGTGTATTTAAAGCGCATGATGTCAAAAGCAACGCAGAAGTTAGAAGTAAAATTAAAATGATTATGTTTTTTTTCATATTTATCTCCTTGTTTTTCCTCTCACCTATACAGACAACATTTTTTCCGTTTCATTACCGCTTTTTTGAAAAAAATCTAAAATTTTTAACAAAAAAGCACATAAGTCCCCTATGAGTTCGGCTTACGTGCTTGAAATTATTGATATTTGATATTTTAAGCGGCACGAAGCCGAAAACGTGTATCTTTACCTGTGATCTTATTATATCATACAAGGCAAAAAAGGTCAATATGTGAAGGTGCATAAATCTTGTACTTTGCCTTTGTAGAGTCTGCACAAGGGCACCGCGCCCCCGAAAAGCGAGAAAAATAAAACCGAAAAATATTGACGAACGGCAAAGAAAGTGATATAATAATATGAATTGTTATGCTTAAATCCGAAACTGGGACAAGCATATAAAAGTTTTTGAAAGGATGCGGGAGAACGTCTTGAAAGACTCCTGCGGAAAAATCAACGTGGAAATTACGGCAAGAATTGCAAAAGAACTCGGAATCAGTGAAAAAAGAGTAATCGATACGGTCGCTCTTATCGACGAGGGAAACACCATTCCCTTTATCGCGCGTTACAGAAAAGAGGTAACGGGTGCGCTTGACGATCAGGTGCTCCGCACGCTCGACGAGCGTCTGAAATATCTGCGAAATCTCGAAGAACAGAGAGAAAAGGTGCGCGCGTCCATCGAAACGCTCGGATTTATGACCGAAGAAATATCGAAGGCTCTCGACGAGGCAGAAACTCTTACCGAAATAGACGATATTTACCGTCCCTACCGCCCGAAGCGCAAGACTCGCGCATCGGTTGCAAGAGAAAAGGGACTCGGACCGCTTGCAGAGGCTATCTATGCTCAGGAGGGCGGAGTACCCTCTGAGATGGCGAGCGAATATATTAACGAGGAGCTCGGCGTGAATACGCTCGAGGAGGCTCTCGCGGGAGCGTCCGACATTATTGCCGAGATCATTTCGGACGATGCAGAGCTTCGCAAACGCCTGCGCTACGTCTGCTTTATGCAGGGAAAGATCTCGTCCTGTCCCGCAAAGGCACCGGCAGAGGGTGAGGAAAAGGTCGATCTCGGAGTTTACGCGATGTACGAAAGCTTCTCCGAGGCACTAAACAAGATCGCGGGACACAGAGTTCTTGCGCTCAACCGCGGAGAAAACGAGGAGATACTCAAGGTTACGGTAGAATTTGAGCGCGCAAAGGCTATGAACATCGTTCGCTCTCTCCACGTAAAGGGTGACGGCGCGTGCTCGGATTTCGTGGAAGCCGCCGCAGAGGATTCGTACGACAGACTGATATTCCCGTCGCTCGAAAGAGAAATGAGAACAACTCTTACCGACAGTGCAAATGAGTCGGCAATAAAGGTGTTCTCGCTCAACTTAAATCAGCTTCTTATGCAGCCGCCGGTTAAAAACAAGGTCACGCTCGGACTCGACCCGGGCTACCGTATGGGTTGTAAGGTGGCAGTCGTTGACGGCATCGGAAAGGTGCTTGATACGGCGGTGATATATCCCGTTCCCCCGTTCAACAAGATCGAAGAGGCAAAATCTAAGATAAAGTCACTTATCAAAAAGCACGCCGTCGAGATAATCGCAATCGGAAACGGAACGGCGTCGCACGAAACCGAGGTCTTTGCGGCAGAGGTTATCCGCGAGATTGGCGGCGGAGTTGCATATATGGTCGTCAGTGAGGCAGGCGCGTCGGTATATTCGGCGTCGAAGCTTGCGGCAGAGGAATTCCCCGATTACGACGTAAACCTTCGTTCGGCGGTTTCGATAGCAAGACGTCTGCAAGATCCGCTTGCAGAGCTCGTAAAGATAGATCCGAAGGCGATCGGTGTCGGACAGTATCAGCACGATATGCCGCAGAACCGCCTGTCCGAGGCGCTTGACGGAGTCGTCGAGTCTGCCGTAAACCGCGTCGGAGTCGATCTCAACACAGCTTCCGTTCCGCTTCTTTCGAGAGTTGCGGGCGTAAACTCGACGGTTGCGAAGAATATCGTCGCATACCGCGAGGAAAACGGAGAGTTTGCATCGCGCGCAGAGCTTAAAAAGGTTCCCAAGCTCGGACCGAAGGCGTTCGAGCAGTGTGCAGGATTTTTGCGCGTTCACGGCGGCCGCAATTTCCTTGACAATACGGCGGTCCACCCCGAAAGCTACGCGGCGGCAAAGGAGCTTCTTGAAAAGCTCGGTTACACCGCCGACGACGTAAAGAAAAACCGCATTTCTGACGGAATTAACGATAAAATTGCCGCTATCGGCAAGCAAAAGCTCGCCGAGGAGCTTGGCATAGGCGTCCCTACGCTCGACGACATCGTCGCAGAGCTCTGCCGTCCGGGGCGCGATCCGCGTGACGAGCTTCCGCCCCCTATGCTTCGCACCGACGTTCTCGGTATCGAGAGCCTTAAAGAGGGAATGGAGCTTGCGGGAACGGTCAGAAACGTTACCGATTTCGGCGCGTTCGTTGATATTGGCGTTCATCAGGACGGACTCGTTCATATTTCACAGCTCGGCGGAAAATTTGTAAAGCACCCGCTTGAAGTTGTAAGCGTCGGCGACATCGTTACCGTCTGGGTGCTCGCAGTCGACGTTAAAAAAGGAAGAATCTCCCTCACTATGAGAAAACCCAAGTGAAAACCCTCGGGGCAAGCATAATAAGTGCAAAGTGCAAAGTGAAAAGTGCAAAGTTGATGAAGCTTTGCTCCGCAAAGCGAATTATTAAATACGGCGCAGTTGAAATTACCGCTTTTAATAAATTTATTTTGCGAAGCAAAATGTACCTCTAAAAGCCTTCTCTTGCGTAGAGCAAACGCGATGCTTTGCATCGCTTGGCTATTTGCTCTGCAAATAGCGGTGTTACAGCTTGCCGAAGGCAAGACGGATGAGTAGTACCCTGCCGGCAAAGCACAAGGGACTTGCAAACGCTTATCTCAATAAGGCTAAAATGTTAATCTATTTGGAGTTATTTGGAGCAAAAAATGATAGATATTCTTGCGCTTTGTCAGCGCATCGGACTTATGTTCGCCATGATGGCGGTCGGATACATAATGAAAAAGGTTAAATTCGGTGGGGACAAGCTTCCTGCCGAGCTCTCTAACCTTATTTTGTATTTCGCTCAGCCTGCACTTATTATAAATACGTATATCCGCCCGTTCGACAGTAGTATTCTCGTCGGAGCGGCATGGGTTTTCGTAATATCGCTCGTCTATCACGGACTCGTTTTTGCTCTTTCGCTCTGCTTTTTCAGAAAGGCTCCCGAGGCAAGACGAAAGGTTTACCGCTACGGTATGATCTTTTCAAACGCGTCATTTCTCGGAATACCGCTCGTTCAGTCGGTGGCAGGTGACGTTGCCGTGCTCTACGTCTGTATATTCGTTATCGCGTTCAATATTTACGCTTGGTCGGTCGGTTGCTATATCTATACCGGCGACAAAAAATATATGTCTGTAAAGAAGATGTTTATAAATCCGGCGACGGTTCCGACCTATATCGGATTTTTGTTCTTCTTCACTCCGCTCGGGACGCAGGTTCCGTCGTTTGTAACCGAGCTTCTCACCTATCTTGCCGATCTCGTCGTTCCGCTCTCTATGGTGATAGTCGGACTGCGCTTTGCAGATCTCGATTTCAAAAGCGCGTTCAAGGATAAATATCTGCCAACGGCACTCGCTCTGCGACTGTTCGCCGCGCCCGTTTTGTCCTTTGCTATCGTGAAAGTACTTATGCTTTGCGGAATAAACCTGTCAAACGACGTTACGGTTACGCTTATGATCTGCTCGGCGACGCCGGTTGCGGTATACGCGAGTATGATGGCGGAAAAATTCGGCGGAGATGCGGTCACGGCAGGCAAATACGTTGCCGTTTCGACGCTTTTCTCGCTCGTTACTATCCCGATAGCATCCCTTTTACTTCTTATCTGAAAGGTTTTTTAATATGAAGCTGATACTTAACGGAAATATAAATCCATATTACGTTCAGACTCTCTGCCTGATATTTTTTCCGGGCTCCAAGTTTTCCGAAAACGAGGAGATAACCGACGACGTTCCGGTAGTTACGGTAAATCTCACCGAGGACGGCGACACTCTGTCCGCGTGGGCGCAGATAAAGCTCGGCGACGCGGTAGCCGTCGGTCAGTGCAGTGAAACGAAAAAAAAGAAAAAGACCTACGTGGATCTCTCGAAGGTTGTCGTCGGAAAGGCTCTGTTTGAGGCAGGAACGAACTTTTTTGAGCATACGCCCTCGTGGGGAATACTCACGGGAATTCGTCCTGCCAAGATCGCGCGCAAGATATACGACGAGGGATACGACGAGGTGCAGATCAGAAAAATACTCAGAAACGAGTATCTTCTCAGTACAAAAAAAGCCGCGCTTCTCACCAGAGTTACGGTAAACGAGGCGAAGATCGTTGAGGCTATGCCGAAGGACAGTTGCAGTCTTTATATCTCGATACCGTTTTGTCCGACGAGATGTGCATACTGCTCGTTTATCTCTTTTGCGACAAAAAGACTGCTATCTATGATCCCCGAATACCTTGCAAGACTGCTTGTCGATCTTGACGGAGTGTTCGAGGTGATAAAGCAGCGTGGACTCAGACTTTCAACAGTATATATAGGCGGAGGAACGCCGACCACGCTAAGCGCGGCTCAGCTTGACCTTCTCCTTTCCAAAATAGAGGAAAACACCGACGTATCCCTGCTTGAAGAATACACCTTGGAGGCGGGACGTCCGGACACTATCGACGCCGAAAAGATAAGAGTTATTAAGGAGCACGGCGTTACGAGAATAAGTATAAACCCCCAGACTCTCAACGATACCGTCCTCGAAGGTATTGGCAGACGTCATACTGCTGCCGATTTCTTCAAGGCGTTCGAGATCGCACGAGAGGGTGGAATACCCTATATAAACACCGACCTTATCGCAGGACTGCCCGGCGAAGGGTACAGAAGCTTCTCAAAATCGGTCGATGCGGTGCTCGCACTCAGACCTGAGAATTTTACAGTTCACACCTTCTGTGTAAAGAAAGCGGCGGACGTTGCAAAGCAGGGCGGTGACGTATATTCTGCACCCGGCGGTGACGTTATCAAGAGCGTTGACTATTCGCAGCTCAAAGCGAAGAGCTACGGATATATACCGTACTATCTCTACAAGCAGAAAAACACGGTCGGAAACCTTGAAAACGTCGGATTTGCGCTTCCCGAATGTGAGGGAAGATACAATATCTACATAATGGAAGAGGTTCACACGATATTTGCGGTCGGTGCGGGATCGGTTACCAAGATGGTAGACCGCGAGCACAATATGATCGAGCGTTATTTTATGCCGAAATATCCGTATGAGTACCTCTCGCCCGAAAACAGTGAGAAGATAAGAGAGGAATATTTCGCCAAGATCCGCGATTTTTATGATCGCCTTGACGCGATAAGAGCCGCACAAGGGAATAAATAAGCGTCGGCTGAGAATATAATTAAATGGCAAAGTTCAAAGTGCAAAGTGCAAAGTTTCGGAAGCTTTGCTCCGCAAAGCGAAAATGAATTAGATTTGATAAATCAATCTCGTAAGGAACATTTCTATTTCAATAAATTCATTTTCCGTAGGAAAATGTACCTTAACTTTGCCCTTTGCCCTTTGCCCTTTGCCCTTTAAGCGGCTCTTCGCCGCTTAACAAAAAAACAGGAAGTCTATTTTTACCACGAAGGGAAGAGAGGACTTACTGTTTTGAGGTCTTATAAAAATAAAAACATACTGCTTTCGGGAGCGCTCGTGCTCGCGATCGCAGGCGCGCTCGTGAAGATCATCGGGCTTATATATAAAATACCGCTTACCAACCTTATAAAAAGCGACGGAATGGGGTATTTTAACTCGGCATATACGATATATACATTCTTTTATATGATCTCGACGGCAGGACTGCCGGTTGCGATCTCGCTGCTCATCTCGCAGGCGAGAGTGCTCGGAAACCGCCCTCGGGTGAGAAAGGTGTTTTTGGCGGCGAGTGCGATATTTCTTGCTGTCGGAGCACTCGGAAGCCTTGCGATGTTCTTTTTTTCAGAATTTTTCGCATCTCTTCTCGGAAATCCGCCTGCATCGCTTTCGATAAAGGCAATATCGCCGACGCTCTTTTTTGTGAGCGCGATAAGCGTTATGCGCGGATATTTTCAGGGGCATCAGTTTATGCTTCCGACCGCGATTTCGCAGATCGCAGAGGCGGCGGGAAAGCTCGGATTTGGAATTTTTCTCGCTCGCGCGGCGATAGAGCGGAATATGGGATACGAAAATGCGGCGGCAGGAGCTGCCGTCGGGCTCTCGATCGGAATGGGAATTGCCTTCATTTATCTCGTAATTACGGCAATTTTCTTCAAAAGCGAAAAATACTACGATAAAATATTCGATACTATGCCGGCAGGGAGCACAAGGGGCGTTCTGAGATCTCTTTTGTCTGCCGCGCTCCCGATAACGCTTTCTGCTTCGGTGCTGAGTATGTCCAACACTCTCGACCTTGCGATAGTTATGAGAGCGCTTAAACGGACCGGACTCAGTGCGGCGGCGGCAAACGCGGCGTACGGAAATTACAGTGCGCTCGCGGTACCTATGTTCAATCTTCCGATAGTGCTCATAACGCCGATAGCAAGCACGGTCGTGCCATATCTCGCAGGAGCAATTTCTGCAAGGGATAGTAAGGGTATAGCCTCTTCGGTGTCGGTGTCGCTCAGGACTACCGCGCTTATTTCCTTTCCGTGCGCGCTCGGACTTTCGGCTCTTGCATCTCCTATATTGAAAATGCTCTTTGACGATGCGCTCGCAGAGAGCGCGGCGCCTCTGCTTCAAATACTTGCACCTTCTGTGATATTTTTGTCGTTTGCAACTGTCACTAACGCGCTTCTTCAAGCACTCGGAAAGCCGCTCGTGCCGCTCTTTTCAATGGTGGCGGGCGCGGCGGTCAAGATAATACTCTGTCCGCTTCTTATCACGCGTTTTTCGGTAAGCGGAACGCCGATGAGCACTTTTTTCTGCTATTTTACCGTCTGCCTTATCAATTTTGCGGTAATATACAGGGAAATGAAGCAAAAGCCGCGATTTGTTTCGATGTTTCTGAGTCCGCTTCTGGCATCGGTCGCGTCTGCACTCTCTGCGGCGTATACCTACGCGTGGCTTTGCGCGCGACTCGGCGAAACGCTTGCCTGCCTTGCTTCGATCGCGATAGCGGCGGCAGTCTATTTCGCGCTTATAATCATAACGGGATATATAACCGGCGAGGAGCTTCTTATGCTCCCCAAGGGTGAAAAAATACTTGAAATCTTCGAAAAATTCGGATTTGTCAAAAAAGTGAAAGGAAACCTTGAAAATGAACGAAATCGAGCTTTTGAAAGCTAAAAACGAGCATAGGATCGGCGATCTTATAGATATAATGAGAATACTGCGCTCGGACGGGGGTTGTCCTTGGGACAGAGAGCAGACACATCAGTCGATAAGAAAAAATCTTATCGAGGAAACCTACGAGGTCGTCGAGGCAATAGATAACAGTGATATGACTCTTATGCGAGAGGAGCTCGGAGATCTGCTTTTGCAGGTCGTTTTCCACGCGAGAATTGCCGAGGAAAACGGATATTTTAACTTCGACGACGTTTGCAACGATATTTGCAAAAAGCTTATAATCCGCCACCCTCACATCTTCTCGGACGTAGAGGCGAACACCTCTGAAAAGGTGCTTGATAACTGGGATAAGATCAAAATGCAGGAGAAAAAGCAGAAAACTCCGATCGAGTCGATGGATAGCGTTTCGCGCGCTCTGCCCTCGCTTATGAGAGCGGAAAAGCTTGCTTCCAAGGCGTCAAAATACGGACTTGATAAGACTACGCTCGAAGAGAAGGTCGGTCAGCTTCTTCTGCTCACCGCGTCTATCTGCAAGGAGTGCGATATTGACTCCGAAAAGGCACTCTACGATGCCTGCGAAAAGATGATAGACGAAAAAAAGAGCGATAAAAAAGAGGAAAACGCTTAAATGAGAATAGATAAATTTCTTAAAGTTTCGCGCATAATCAAGCGCAGAACGGTCGCAAACGACGCCTGCGACGGCGAGCACGTCGTCGTTAACGGCAGGCAGGTCAAGGCGTCCTATCATGTGAAGGAGGGCGACGTCGTCGAGATAATTTTCGGCGCAAAAACGCTCAAATTCAAGGTACTGAACGTGCGCGAAAACGTGCCGAAAAACGAAGCAGATACGATGTACGAGGTGCTTACCTGAAATCTCTCGCATAAATTTTGCGATCTCCGAATAAAATTAAGCAGAATAACGCTTGATTTTCGGAGGTTACAATGAACAGAGCGGAGAACACAGTCAAGGAAAAGACCTGCCGCGCACTTTTGGAAAACAGAAAAACGCTCTCGCTTGAAGGGATAGAGAATATCGTCAGCTTTGACGACAGCTTCGTTTTGCTTGACACCTCGGAGGCGACCGTTACGGTTGACGGCGAGGGACTGAAAATTCTCAAAATGGACACAGGAAGCGGAGAGGTCATTATTACAGGCAGAATAAACGGACTCGTTTATACCGATAAAAGACAAGGCGAGCGGCGACTCGGCGGATTTTTCCGCTTTGCAAAAAAGCAGTGAGCGGAGAGCTCTCGCAATCCTCGCTTGCCGCGCTTGCAGTCGCGTCGCTTCTTTTCGGACTCATCGCCGCACTGCTCTACGATGTGTTCCGAATACGCCGAATTGCGATAAATATCCCGATATTATGGCATTTTGAGGACTTTTTATTTATGGTCGCCTGTGGCTGTGCCTTCTCGGTGCTCTTTTACGAGTATACAAGCGGCAAGGTTCGAGGATTTGCATTTGCCGCCGCGATCTGTGGTTTTTGTATCTACCGACAAACGCTCGGACGGCTAATTATGGCGGCGTCCGAAAAAATAATCAAATTTGTAAAATATATATTCCGAAAGCTCGTGCTTCCGCCGATAAATTTCGTAAAGGGAATTCTTTTGAGAGTGCTCGGCTTTGTGAAAAAGCTGCTTCTCGCTCTGCTTTCAAGGTTCACCCTGCTCCTTAAAAGGCGTGAAACGAGAAGGCAGATAAAAGACTTCGTTTCGGCATCTCGCGGTGGCTTTGCCGGAAAAAACAAGATAAATTCAAGGAAAAATAAAAGAAAAGAGGCATAATAAGATGAAAAGAGGAAACTTTTTCGTCGTACTGTTTTTCACCTTTTTGATAATCGTCGCAATATTTTCGATAGTCGGTCTGCAAAGCAGACTCAACGATCTTCGCGCGCAGTACGATGAGCTCAATGAGCTTGTGACTGAGTATCGCGACAAGGTTGACGGACTCAAATACGAGCTTGAACAGGAGCTTGACGACGAATATATATCCCGCGTGGCGAGAGAGCGCTTCGGCTATCATATTCCGGGCGAAAAGATATATTATTTCGGTGGATACGGGAAGTAAAAAATGAGAACTATTGAAGCTAAAAGTATAACCGAGGCGGTCAGAGAGCTTTTTCTTGAAGCGAACCAGACTTTGCCGTGCGATCTTGAAAACGCGATAATGGCGGCAAAAACAAGAGAGGACTCTGCTCTTGCAAGAGAGGCGCTCGGCGTTATTTGCGACAATCTCGTCGAGGCGGGGAAATACGGAATACCGATCTGTCAGGATACCGGAATGGCGATAGTCCTTGCCGAGATTGGAAACGAGGTCTTTGTTGACGGCGATTTTGAAAAGGCGATAAACGACGGCGTTTCGCAGGCTTATTTTGACGGAAAACTACGTTGTTCGGTCGTTTCCGATCCGCTTTTTGAGAGAAAAAATACCCAAAATAACACTCCCGCGATAATTTACACGCGTATCACGACGGGAGATAAAATAAAGCTCACTGCGCTCCCCAAGGGATTTGGCAGTGAGAACAAGAGCAGGATAAAGATGTTCAACCCCTCGGCAAAGCCCGAGGACGTCGTAGCTTTCGTGGTCGAAACGGTAAAGCTCGCAGGCAGTATGCCCTGTCCGCCGCTCGTTGTCGGAGTCGGCATCGGCGGAAGCTTCGACTACGCCGCGTTCCTTTCGAAAAAGGCGCTTGCAAGGGATATTTCGACGAAAAATCCGGACGCGCGCTATGCCGAGCTCGAAGAAAAAATGCTCGAAGAGATCAACTCTCTCGGCATCGGAGTTCAGGGCTTTGGCGGAAAAACCACCGCGCTTGCGGTAAATATCGAGCAGTATCCCACACATATCGCAGGGTTGCCGGTTGCGGTCAACATCTCCTGCCACGTCACAAGACACGCGAAAAAGGAAATATAAATAAGTGCAAAGTGCAAATGTGCAAAGCCCGATGCCGTTGGCATCGCACGACGGTTTGCTGCGCAAACCTAAGTTTCGGAAGCTTTGCTCCGCAAACCAACAACAAATCAAAAGGCAGCTATACTATGAAAACACGTTCAACTCTTACCGCAGGCGCGGTGATAAGCGCGATTTTCGGCGTAATTATCGGAAATTTAATAAAAAATCTGCCCGATCATTTCGGTCTTTCCGACCTCATCGAGATCCTGTTTATCATCTTCGGAGTGCTCTCGGTGGTGTCGAGTATTCCGACGCTCGTTTACTCTCTCTCCTATCTGCATACGGCAGGCGGAAAGGTAAACCTCGTCCTTTCACTGATAAACCTCGCGTTTGGCGTGGCTCTGATATTCTATCACAGCGAGATCGTTCTGATCGTCGCCGCCGCGTATCTTATAATCATTCCGCTTATGCAGATAATCTTTTGTAAAAAAGATCAAAGGCGCGCGGCATTCAGATCGCTCGCCCCGAAGATCGTTATCGGCATACTTATAGTGGCATTCTTCCCTGCCGCGACAGGACTTGCAGACACGATCTTTTCCCTGATACTTCAATGTATCGGTTGGGCGATAATCGCCGTTTCGGTCATTTTTCTCGCGGTTTCTCTGTTTCTTTTATATGTAAGACCGATTTTCTCAAAAAAGCACCGCGAAAACGACGGCACGATATACCTCGACGACGAGGATTTCAACGATAAAAACAACTAAATTCATATATCAAGGAGAAAACGATGTATAATCTCGGTATTGACCTCGGCGGAACGAACATCGCCGTAGGTGTAGTAAACGAAAACAACGAAATCGTTCTCAAAGGAAGCGTCCCCACGGGTGCAGAGCGCGAAATTTCTCTGGTTGTTGACGATATGGCAGAGCTCTGCAAGAAGCTTATCGCAGATGCAGGTCTGACCGTAGCCGACATCGCCCATGCAGGCGTTGCATCACCCGGTACGGTAAACCCCGAAACCGGCGTGGTCGAATATGCAAACAACCTCAGAATGAGCCACGTTCCGCTCGCGAAAATGCTCTCGGAGCGCACCGGAATAAAGGAAGTATATCTCGCAAACGACGCGGACGCCGCGGCGTACGGCGAGGCAGTTGCAGGCGCGGCAAAGGGTGCAAAGGATTCTGTTATGATCACCCTCGGCACAGGCGTCGGCGGCGGAATTATCATTGACGGAAAAATATATTCGGGCTTCAACCATGCAGGCGGAGAGCTCGGTCACACTGTTATCGAAAAGGGCGGCAGACCTTGCTCCTGCGGACGACTCGGCTGTTGGGAGGCTTACAGCTCCGCAACAGGTCTTGTAAAGATGACCAAGGAGAAGATGCAGGAATGCCCCGACTCGAAGATGTGGGATCTGTGTGACGGAGATCTTGAAAAAGCAGGCGGAAAGACCGCGTTCAAAGCGGCAAAGGCAGGAGATGCGGCAGGAAAAGCGGTCGTTGACTCCTACATAAGCTATCTCGCTTGCGGACTTACCAATATGATAAACATTTTCCAGCCCGAAATCCTTTCGATCGGCGGCGGAGTCTGCAACGAGGGAGATTATCTGCTTAATCCCGTAAAGGAGCTCGTATTCGGCGAGAGCTACTCGCGCGACGGAGTTCCGCAGACCGAAATAAAAATAGCAAAGCTCGGCAACGATGCCGGAATTATCGGTGCGGCGGCACTTTGCT
Organism: Eubacteriales bacterium; assembly: GCA_045657105.1. GTDB lineage: Bacteria > Bacillota > Clostridia > Oscillospirales > CAG-272 > SIG672. The sequence goes on along the minus strand of JAZOSN010000053.1, from coordinate 1,274 downwards.
CCAAATAATCTAAAAAGAGGAAAACCAAATTGAAACATTTAGCTCTTGCCGCGATCGCGGTATTGCTTGCGCTTATATGCATTTTCTGCGCGGTATTTTCTATATGTATGGCGGCTCGTCCGGACGACGCGGGCGAAATAGACGGTGACACTGATACTGATACTGACACCGATACAGACACCGATACAGACGTCGGTGACGGCACGACCGACGGCGATACCGATACCGATACTGATACCGACACCGACACCGACGACGATGACGGCACTCCCAAGAAGAGAGTCGCAATAACTCTCGACGACGGACCTTACTCGGGTTACCAGAGAAGATTTATTGACGAAATGTCGAAATACGGCGGCGCGGCGACCTTTTTCATCGTTGGAAACCGCGTTGATTGGCACGAAAGCACCGGCCCCGGACTTGCATACGCGGTTGAAAAGGGTTGGGAGATCGGAATTCACGCTTGGTCGCACGAAAAGGACAAGTTCTTCGACAAATGCTCGGACGCGGTATACAAATCCGAAATAGATAACACAGTGAATATTATCCACAAATATCTGCCAAATTACGACATAAAGCTTCTCCGTCCGCCCGGCGGTCAGATAACCGCGGCGCGCGCGGCGGCAAGTCCGTACGCGATAATCCGTTGGGACGTCGATTCGCTCGATTACAACTATCAGGGCACGTCGGCAGGCGTAAAGGATCAGAACGTGCAGGCAATAGTCAACAACGTGATGGCTCAGGTACGCGACGGAAGCATAATCCTTATGCACGAGCTTTACGAGAATTCGTTTGACGCCTACTGTCAGATCCTCAAAACGCTCGACGAGCAGGGCTACGAATTCGTAACCGTTTCCGAGCTTCTCGGAGATAAATATCAGGCAGGCAAGGTGTTCAATCACGGAAGATGATAAAAAGCAGGACAATCGTCCTGCTTTTTTAAGTGCAAAGTTCAAAGTGCAAAGTTCAAAGTTAAGGAAGCTTTGCTCCGCAAAGCGAATTATTAAATAATAGCGGACCTGAAATTCCCGTGGTAGGGGGCGGCGCCCACGACGCCCCGTTTTAACAAATTCATTTTGCGGAGCAAAATGTACCTATAATAGCCTTCTCTTGCGAGAGAAGGGGGACCGCGATAGCGGTGGATGAGTAGTACCCTGACACACTTTATTAAGTGCAAATGTGCAAAACACGACGGCAGAGCCGTCGTTGTGACGGTTTGCTGCGCAAACCTAAGTTCAAAGTTAAGGAAGCTTTGCTCCGCAAAGCAAGTTATT
>JAZOSN010000052.1:0-56105 GCA_045657105.1 Eubacteriales bacterium | reverse complement strand
GCCAATTACTACGCCAAAATGCCGTATGGATATGTAGAGATAGGCAACTTTACGTGATATCAAAGGCTGAAGGGGTATGTAATATGTAGGCATTTGTAGAACTGCAATGAGTTATGTAATATCAGGGCCAGAGGTCCCCACAATGAAGCCTCTGGACTAAAAAAGTCCCAAAAAGCCTTATTTTATGCGGGTTTTTGAGACACTGCAGATCTCAAAAAACGCTAACTTACGCCAAATTTACGCCAAACGGTTTTACCGTACGCCAATGTGCGTAACTCTATGGGAGTATATCTGGGTAAGATAGGGCGATGTTCGATAAAAACTATCAAGCTTTTACCACTCCCGTGGTGAGGGCTTGTTCTTTTTGGAGGACATTTATGAAAATCAGGCTATTTGGCTTCACTGCACTAACCGCGCTAAATCTATACGTTACATACACCCTTCGGCACGCAATTTTGGTCAGCAGACTCCCTGCGTGCTTTCTCGCATTGTGCTTTCTCAGCGGTACGCTTTTCCTGTTTAAGATCAGATCAAAGACGTGGCGCATCCTTACTTATACCCTAAACGTGACCATTTTCCTTCTCGGAATTGCTTACGCTATTTATTTCCGCAGACCTCTTGGATTCTACACCGCATTTTCGTCCGCGGCTCTCTTCGCTAAAAACTTTATTGCAGGTCCCAATCATAAGGATAGATCCGTGACGAAAATAATAAACGCAGCATTGCTACTAATCTCTGCTGCCATACTCACTATAACAACCATAACATTTTCGTCAGCAATTCGTGATCCTCTGGCAAACGGTGCCGGAGTCCTGTGGAGCTCTGAGGACGAAAATCAGTTTGACAGGATCGCTACCGGGGCGACCGATGAAGAGAAGGTGCTTTCGGCATATACCTGGATGACAGAGAACCTGACCTACGATCATAACTACGATTGCCTTTATCAGTATTCCGATATCACCAAAACTATGCAGACCAAAACGGGCGTCTGCTACGATATCGCCTGTCTCTTCGCCGCCATCTGCCGAAGCCAAGGCATCCCGTGCTACGTCATCGACGGCTATGCACGAACCGACCGTACCGCACAACACACCTGGAACCGCGTTCTGATCGACGGCACTTGGCACGATGTCGATGTCACCAACGACCTCACTGCCGAGAACCCCTTCGGCTTCCAAGTAGTACCGAACTACAATTCCGCCGACGAAAACTTTGTGATCATGAGGATATATTGAACTTGCGTAATTGTATTCTAAATGAATTTATGATATAATTAACCAATAGTTATATGAATGATGTACTGAGCGATTATAAAAACTTTGTAAGATGTAATTATTCGTTAATTTATAATAATAGAGGATATTTATGAGTTTTGTATATGCTGAAAAGTGTCTTTTAAATTTTGATAATGAAACAATCAAAACCCTATCAATATATAGTGATACCAAAGTGTCTACCGGAGAAAACAGAAGCAATTGGAGTTCTAAATATGTAAAGGTATTGGATCAATATGGATTGATAAAAACACTGATTCTGTGTCCCACTTGTTGTATTTCTTTTGCGGGTAATAATATTTTGTATGTGACGAAACTTTTGGATTGCTTTGCTGGTAAAGGAGAATTCTCGGAAGAACTTCTGTGCCAAAAGGCGTTTGAAATACATAAGTCCGCCCCAAAAAACGACATTGAATTTTTGATATGTTATCTCCGTAATAGAGAACAACATATAGTTTGTATAAAAGAAGGGGAAATGGATTTAGATTGTACTCACGCTTGGATAGGATCTCAGGAAACTTTTTGCGAGTTGCAAAAGCAACGAATGAGTGTGTTAGATAATAATCCTGAGGAGATTCAAAATGCTACGTCTAATTGTTTCAGAAAGGCTATTCAAGAAACAAAAGATGATTCTGTAGGAAAGCATATTTTTATTCATACTGTTGCTACATCAAAAAGCAATAAATTCATTTATCAATATAGAACAGAGTCTTATTTAGATATTTCGCAATTTGTTTTACCCGGCGAAACAATACGAATATCAGGAGACGCCGCTGAAGGTGCATTTACAGTTGAATATTTGGATACTACAGAAGATGTGATAATAAATATTAAACAAGCAGACCTAACTATTCTGTATACTAGGCGATTTAGACTTGATCAATTTGATACTGATAATCCTAATACTCGGCATTTTCTACTGCCAATACCTTGTAGAAGCAGTACGGGCAAAGTGCTTAAAATATAAAAGAGTTGAATAAATTTCTCTCTATTTTTTACCAACTACAAAATGATGCTGCATCTAAATTGTGTGAGCTGAAAACATAGAATTACTAATAGTATTGGAGTGAGAAAATTTGATCTATTATACTGGTGATATTCACGGCTCAACAACTGAGATCTTAACATTTTGTGAGCGCTTCAAACCGACCAAGAATGACACCATCGTGATTTTAGGGGACGTCGGCGCAAACTATTTTGGGAACGAAAGAGACGCGGCGTTCAAGGCGACGTTTGCAAAGCTTGAGCCTACGATTCTGTGCATCCACGGCAACCACGAAATTCGTCCTCAAAACATTCCGACATATCAGACAAAGGAATGGAACGGAGGCATTGTTTGGTACGAGGAAGCTTATCCGAATATCCTTTTTGCTATGGATGGCGAGATCTTCGATATCGAAGGCACAAAGCACCTTGTTATCGGCGGTGCATACAGCGTGGATAAAGCTTACCGTCTGAGCCGTGGCTACGGTTGGTGGGCGGATGAGCAGCCCTCTGACAAAATCAAACACTACGTAGAACAACAGATCAAAGAAAAGGATTTTGACGTGATCCTGTCCCACACCTGCCCCTTCAAATACGAGCCCATCGAAACCTTCCTCCCCGGCATCGATCAAAGCACCGTGGACGACAGCACCGAATGCTGGCTCGATACCATCGAAGAATCGACCGACTACAAAGCGTGGTACTGCGGTCATTGGCATATCAATAAGCGCATCGACAAAATGCACTTCCTCTTCCACGGTATCGAAACCAACCAAGATCTTAATATGTAAATCAAATTGGAACCCGAGCTTCTCGCTTGAGTTCCGATTTTTATGCAATTGTGTTCGTGTTGCAGGCGTTGTCTAATTGAAAAGTTCACAGAAATGTTGTATAATAGAAAAAAGAACTTTTGTTGAGGACGATTATGGCAAGCAGTAAAGAATATTTGGATTTTGTTTTGGAACAGTGCACCGGTCTTTCTGCCCGTGCGATGATGGGGGAATACGTGCTTTACTACGGCGGCAAGGTGGTCGGCGGTATTTACGATAACCGTCTACTTGCAAAGCCTACACCGTCAGCAATCGCTCTTATGCTCAAAGCACCGCGCGAACTGCCGTACGAGGGCGCAAAAGAGATGCTTCTAGTTGAAGATATAGAAAACAGAGAATTCTTGGAAAAGTTGTTCGAGGCAATATACGCCGAACTGCCCGAAGCGAAGAAAAAGAGATGAGTGTAAATCCCACTACATCATCGAGTAGTCTTATGAGATTGTAATGAAAAGGGAGCTTTTGATATGAGGCTTATTAAAATTGAACTTGGAAACTACAAATCCATTATTGCACCGGTTTCGGTCAATTTTCAAAATGGCGTGCCGACCGTATTGATCGGAAAAAACGGAAGCGGTAAAAGTAACATTTTGGAAGCAGTGGAGCACATTGCTGCTACGAATGCCAACCTTCCGGGAAAATACAATGCAGGCGGTATTCGTTATAAGGCACATATTTGTATGGAAAAAGATGAATTTGCAAAGCTTTTTCCCTATGAAGATTATTCGGAAGAAAAGGCGACCTTTGTCGCATCCTCCTCTACAAAAGACACGCTTCATATCAACACGATCGAATCTCAGTATATCGTTCCACTTCTCGAAAAAGAACTTGTAGACGTCAGGTCGATTGCAGATGAACTAAATACAGCGATAGAAGATTATGAAAAGACATTACAGAAAATTGCCTGTGATGATTGGGAAGCACTTTCATTGCGTGGATTCGAATTGGTTGATGGCAAAGGCAACACCACTAATTACGAGACTTTAAAATCCAAAGCAAGCTTTTTCGTTGACCAAGTAAAACGAATGGTTGAGTTATATGCTGACGGAATAAAATCTAATAATAGCTTTATCTTTTCAAATTACCATTACGGCATAGGAACTCTATATCCTCCTCACACAGAGCTTGTTCCGTTCAAGTTAAGATATAGGAAGCCTGAACTTGCACCCTTTGAACAAAAATTCATTGCGATCAACGAAACGGCGATAAAGCGTGAGATCACAAAGATCAACAAAAAGACGGAAGCTGCCCGACAAAAGATCGATGAGCTTATCTCCAAACTGAAAGCACAGTCCGAAAGACTGATGGGCACAGGCAGCTGCGGTGCAATCACTGAATTTTTGATAAAGGTTCGTCATATATTCGGAGGTAATTGCGGATATCTTTTGAATGAAAGTAATCAAGTGCTTTTCAAGGATCTGCGAAGAGAAAATGATAATCGCTATTATGATCCTTCCCGTGTTATTTTCGAAGCATATGCCAAAGCAAATAACAAGCCGAAGCTACTTGAAGATAAAGAGCACAAACTGAGCGATACTGAGATCAAAGAATTTGGAGAGTGGCTTAACAGCAACCGACCGACCTTTGACGAAGGAATGTTTAAGAGCATTACGGTATCACTTGGTGAAAAGAACGAGCCCGTGATCAAGCTTAAAGAAAACAACGGACAGATCGTTTCGCTGAACGAAACAAGTGCTGGCAGACGGTGGTATTTTACATACTACTTTGTAAAATGCACACTTTCCGAGGGTGATACCTTTATTATCGACGAGCCGGCATCAATGCTCCATCCGAGCGCACAAAAGGAGATTTTAAAAGACCTTATTGATCTTTCAAAAAAAGGCATCCGTGTCATCTGTTCCACCCACAGCCCCTATCTCATTCCGCAAGAATGGAACTGCGTAGGATTTGTGTGTATGGAGAATGGAACTACCGTATCACATATTGACACTAAGTTAGAAAGAAGTTCTTGCTTGAAATCCGTGATTGGCGACATTTTTGATTTGGAAAGTGTTGTTGCCAAGTTTCAGAAGAATCCTCAAAAGATTGCAGAGAATTGCTATCAAGCGATCAAAGAAAAAGGTAATAGTTTTGAAACGGCAGCAATAGCACTGAAAGTATCACCCGATACTATTAAATCGTGGCACAGAAGAGGGGACCACTTCAGATCTCCGAAGCTTGAAAATGTTATTTCTGTAGCAACATATGCGGACATACCTATTGAAGAGTTGTTAAAGTAAGTGGACACCTGTCCACTTACTTTTTGCCTTTCGTTATGTTATAAATGAAACAACGTAATGAAAGGAGGTACTCAAAATGTCAAAGTATCGAGCCATAGATGTGTGGAATGAATTTTACGGTTCAAAAGAAAACGTTTACGATTATGCAGGAAGACTTATGAAAAGATCTGCTTGCGGTAATCCGAACAGCTCTTATCATCCCACTATTGATCATATTCGTCCGTTATCCGCGGGTGGAAGCGACGTTCTCGGTAATATCGAAATTTGCCATCGTGATACCAACGAAGAGAAAGCAAACGGCTTTCCTCATTGGAAAGCGAACGGAAAAAACTTTCGTGCAGAGCGCGTAAAAGGAACCCGAACGGAATATGAAATAGTGAAACTGTAAGGAGTAAAAATGGGCTGGTTCAACAGACAAGCACCAATTGACGAGAATGCAGAAAGGGAACGGCTTTTACGCTTAAGTGAAAAGGAACTCTTGATCGAGCTGATATTACAGTTTGAAAAAGTGAACCGAAAGTGCGATGACATTGCTAGAAAAATCGTCATTTGGAGCAATTGAAAAACAGAACGCCGCTGAGGAAATTTTCTTCAGCGGCGTTTACTTATCATTACACTAAATCCCAATTTGGTTTCGCGTTTTATATCTACCCAAGAGCATACGACTGTTAATCGGTATGTCGTAGGTTCTCATATTTTTACCCGCCGAGTTAACCCTTGGCGGTTTTTTATGTCCAAAAAGGGGATTTTAGAGAATCTTTTCAATAAAAATGCTGAAAACGCAAGAGTTCTCTGCCGAAAGCTGTTGAATTTTGGTAGATGATGTGCTATAATAGATACAATGCCAAAACTATAACTATTATGAGGTGTAATACAATGGCTGCAAGCTACAAGAAACTGTTTAAACTTTTGATCGACCGCGATATGAAAAAGAAAGAACTCGCCGAAAAAGCCGGCATTAGCATCGCCACCATCACAAAGATGGGCAAAGACGGCGCCGTCGTCTCCAGCGATGTCCTCGTCAAGATATGCACAGCCCTCGAGTGCACAATGGACGATATTGTTGAGATCGTGCCAGAAGAGAAGTAAATTGTTATCAATTCTCAATAATATTTACTTAGAATAACTTTAGAAGTACCATCTAACTTACTTCAGAAAGGATAAAGTATGATAAATTTTGAAAAACTTAGCGCACAAATTAATAATGGAAATACGATAAATCCATCTGAGATTTTTATGGCGTTGCCCGAAAAAGATCCCAAGTATGCATATTTAAGAAATGTTCAAGCAGAAGTTCTAGATCAGTGGTTTGAAAAACGTGCGCAAAAAGACAATATAATTAAAATGAATACCGGTAGCGGTAAAACAACAGTGGCGCTTTTAATACTAAAAAGTTGTCTTGCAGAAAATGGCGGACATGCTGCTTATGTTGTTCCTGACAATTATCTTGTTAGCCAAGTAATTGATGAGGCTGGAAATTTGGGTATTAGTGTAACTAATAGTGAAACCGATATATCATTTCTTGATGGGAGTTCAATATTAGTAATAAACATTCAAAAGCTCTTTAATGGTATGTCAGTTTTTGGAATGAGGACATACGGTAATGTTACGCTGGATTATGTACTAATAGATGACGTACATGCTTGCGTTGATGATGTTAAAGCGCAGTTTTCAATAAAAGTTGATAGTAAAAGCAAAATTGCGGAGGAGATCTTTCAACTGTATAAGGATGATTTGAAAGCGCAAAACGAAAAGAGTTTTTTGGATATTTCTTCTGGAGATCCTGCAAGCGGTTATTTATCTGTTCCTTTTTGGCGGATACAAGATACAAAAAGTGAATTGTTAGCAATCCTCCAAAGTCATAAAAATGACCCTGAGATTAAATTCAACTATCCGTTGATAGGCGATATTTTGCAATTTTGCAACTGTACAGTTACTTACAACTCTGTAGAAATAGAACCCTATGCTGTTCCTATATCCAAGATTTCAGCGTTTGTAAATGCTCAGCGCAGAATATTTATGAGTGCAACGCTTTGCGATGACAGTCAGTTGATTTCTGTGTTTAATATAGATGAGAATATAGAAATAATATCGCCTAAATTGGCTGCTGATATCGGGGATAGAATGATTCTCTTTCCGCAAGCGTATACACCGCAGATAACTGATCAGGACATTAAGAAAAAATTAGTTGAATATTCAGTTAATTATAATGTTGTTGTTATTGTTCCTTCAAAAAACAGGGCTGATTTTTGGAGAGATGTGACATCTGACATATACAGCGCTGTAAACATTGTGGATGGCGTTAAAAAGATTCGTAGCCAAAAGCACGGACTTTATGTATTGATAAACAAATATGATGGAATAGATCTACCTAATGATTCTTGCAGAATAATAGTTTTAGACGGAATTCCAGATGCTCGTACTGCACTTGAAAAACTAAGAGAAAACTATCTGCAGGGTTCTGTAAATAGCTTAAAAGAAAAAATACAGAAAATCGAACAAGGAATGGGAAGAGGAGTTAGATCAACTAACGATTACTGCGGTGTAATAATTATGGGAGCAGCGTTGGTACAGATATTGTATTCTCGAAAAGCGGCTTCTTTTTTCAGTATTGCAACACGGAAACAGTATGAAGTATCATCAGCTCTTGCTCAAGAATTGAGAGGTAAAGGTATAGACGAAATTTTTTCAACACTTGATTACTGTATAAAACAAGATAAAAATTGGGTGCAATTGAGTCGCAATGCTTTAAGTAATTTAGGATATGAAAAAGAGATCAAAGTTGAAAAGGCTACTGTTGTTTTAAGAAAGGCCTTTGATTACTCTGCGTTAAAAGGCAACTTCGCTAAATCTCTTGAACTTATGCGAAACCTTGTAAATGAAACCGAAGACCCGATTTACAAAGGATTTCTTATGTTGGAAGAAGCAAAATACTGCCAATTTGTTAATCCTGCAGATTCTCAGCGTATTTTGGCGGCAGCACAGGAGTATAATCATCATATTCCTAACCCTATGGATGGGATTAAACCTATTGATGATCTAAAGAAAATAAAAGCTCAAGCACAACAAATTGCCGAAATGTACGTCGATAAGGATGTGAACGAGTATGTTTTAGATATTAATGCTGCTATTGACTCTTTGGTTTTTGCGCCATCCTCTTATAGAAGTTTTGAGAAATCTTTGATGCAGTTGGGCAAATTACTTGGCTGGGGAGCCTCCCAACCAGATGAAACATACAATATAGGACCTGACGTATTATGGTATGTCGGTAATCTAAGATATGCTGTAATTGAATGCAAGAACGAGGCAGTATCAAAAAAAATAAGCAAAGACTATTGTGAACAGCTACTATCATCAGTTAGCTGGTTCAAACGGAATTTCCCTTCAGATTGCTCATGTGTTCCTGTTATGGTTCATCCATCGATAATATTTGATAAGCATGCGTCTCCAGCAGAAGATTTCAGAATGATTGATGAAAATATGTTGAATCGTTTGAAAGAAAATGTAAGGAGATACTGCGTTGCTGTCTCTGTAAATGGTGTTTTCAAAGATGTTCGTTCTTTATCAAAGGTTCTCGGCACTTTCAATTTGACACCAAATGGGTTTTTTGACTCATATACAACGGATTATATATATGAAGAATAAATGTAAATCGAGATGTTAAATCATGGATAATCATACACCTGAACAAAGGCGCAAGAATATGCAGGCCATAAGAAGCAAAGATACTGAAATTGAATCTCTTTTGCGCAAAGAATTGTGGTCAAGAGGATATCGGTACAGAAAAAACTATAAAAAGTTAGTAGGCAAACCCGATATTGCACTAACGAGGTATAAGATTGCTGTTTTTTGCGACAGTGAGTTTTGGCATGGCAAAAATTATCAAGAAAGCACCGATAGAATCGGAACGAATGCTGAATATTGGAAGAGCAAAATCAAGCGGAACATAGAACGTGACCGAGGGGTAAATGCTAAGCTTGAAGAGCAGGGATGGCTTGTTTTGCGCTTTTGGGAAAAAGAAATCAGAAAAGAAACCGGCAGATGTGTTGACACAATAATCTGTGCAATAAAAGAGCGGTGTACTGAATGAGATTGTATGAAACATTAAGAAGACTGTTTCATCGTAAAGATGAAAAATATGTTGATTTTGAGAATAACAAGGAGTTAACACCGGATCCCCAGCCTGTTCCTTCCTATGATAAAGATTTTATGAGATTGGAACAGCGCGGGGAAGGATATTATTTCACGAATACTGTTCCGTACCGTGCTGACCGTGCATTCAAACCAGAGACGGTCGAAACGGTGCTTGCGTTTGCATATAAAATGACCTTTGGTAAAGAAGGGGCACATCGGGATCACCGAAGCGGGGGAACGCACGAACGTAAGAACGGCGAAATATTTTCTAATACTTTTCAGGGAAAACTGGCAGAGTGCGCGGCGTGTAACTATCTCCATTCTATTGGTTTTGATGCAGTTCCGGATTTTGAAACCTACCAATTGGGAAAATGGGACTCGTCGGATCTTTCGGTGGGCGGGAAAGAAATATCAATTAAATCAACTAAAAGATTTGGCGAATTACTGTTATTAGAAACTCATGATTGGGATGAAGACGCTGTATATATTCCTAACAAGGAACTTGACGGCGGAGTGTACGATATTGTTATTTTTGTCCGTCTAGATCCAAGCTGTGAAGATATTCTGAGAAACGCCCGTCTTATTTATTCTGTTTCTGCGGACTATGATCAGCTGAAAAATCTCTTGCTTTCAAAAAAATGGTATTATAACTGTGTTGGTTTTGTTACAAGGGAAGACTTGCAATACATTATCAAGAACAAATTTATTATTCCGCAGTCTGCCTTTATTAACGGAAAAAAGCGGATGGATGCTGAAAACTATTACATTCAGACCGGCGATATGCGAAAAATGGAATCTCTAAAGGATTTTCTGTCTGAGACATAACTTAATAAATTAATGAAAACACGTGTTTTTATGCAGATTCGAGATAAGAATCAATCTTTATAGCGTGGGAAGGAATGCTTATGTTTTACGAATTGCAACCGCAATACCAAAAAAATAATTATAAGAAAATGCTCTCAATTATAGGAAACTTGACCGAACTGTTTTCGGAAAGCGACTGCCCTTATTTGCCTTACCGCGCGCATGAGAACATTTTTTGCAAGTATTTTGAAGCGGAAAACTTAGCGCGAATGGATTGTTCTGCTGATGCCAAAAAAGACCGCATAGGAATCGGTTTGAAAACTTGGATGGGACAGGACGATCAGAAAGTCGCAGAGTTTGGACGTCTCAGAGAGACTTTCGCAGGGCTTTCAGGAATTGATCTCGTGAGGAAAATTGCCGAATATCGTAACGAAAGAATACGTGTGACAAAAAATCTTCACGGCATAGATACGATGATTTACCATATTGTTAAACGTGTGCCCAGAGCAATGCAAATACTAGAGCACTCCTTTGAGTATATCAATGTTGATAACCTTTCGCTGATACCCAACCGCGGAAATGTAAATAATACATACTTCACTGACGGCCGGCACACATATCATTTTAGCATATCAAAAAATACGCTTTATATGATCTTTGAGAATATGCATCTTTTAGACACGTTTGAAGTCGAAATTATGGATGATCCTTACGGTTTCCTAATGAATCTGATGCATGGAGAAATTGAAGCTGAGCAGGAAGACCGCATGCCTGAGATTGTACAATGCGGTGACATGCAGCAGTTGCCTCAGATTTGTCTTCGCCTGTATTCAACAAAATCAGACAGAACAAAATTTGTGGCTGAAAAAAGCGGGCTTAATCAATGGAACGCCGGAGGCAGAAGAAGAAATCCGAACGAAGTATATATTCCTTATCCTGCGGAAGACAGAGAAAGAACTTTAGGCTTTTTTCCAGACAGAGATACCGTTTTTGAACTGAAGATGCCTGATGGATCAGTCATTCCGGCAAAAGTCTGTCAGCAAGATAATAAAGCAATTATGAGTAATCCCAATAAGATACTGGGCGAATGGCTCTTACGTAATGTGTTCGAGTTAGAGGAAGGGACGTTGCTTACTTACGAGATGCTCCAAAGGTTTGGTATTGACAGTGTTATCTTTACTAAACACGCAGAACTGAAATATTCAGTCGATTTTGCGGAAATCGGTACGTATGAACATTTTTATGGTTTGGAAAACGACGAAACAGAAATTTAGTAAAATAAAAGCACACCTTTTAAAGGTGTGCTGAGGGTTTATGAAAGTGCTTTGACCATGTTTTCGGCGATTCTGCGTATAACAGGGACCGATACTGAGTTGCCAGCCTGCTTGTACTTACTTGCGTTAGATATATCGTCGGGGAACGAAAATTCCGAAGGGAATCCTTGGAAGCCTACGCACTCTTCAGGTGTTAACTTTCTAATGTCGTAATCATCTATTATCAGCGGAACGTTGTGTCCGCCGGTGCCCATATTAGCTGTCAGTGTTGGACAAACATTACTTTTGTTCTCTCGGCAGTAAACTCTGCGCCACTGATAAACAGTGTTCTTGTTTGTCATTGTCTGTTTAAGCTCGGGATAGTATTTTGAGTTTGTATAATACAGACCGAGAGGCTTTTTATCAGAAACATCAATAATATTATGTATTGTTTTGGTCAGAGGAATCTTATCGGGAAATCTGAATTTATCGTAAGCTTCTTTTGATAAGAATCCGACTATGTAAATACGCTCGCGGTGCTGGGGAACATTGCCGTATTCCATGGTGTTCAAAACTTTATGGTGAACATGGTAACCAAGCAACTCCAGTTGCTCTTTAATTACTTTAAAAGTATTACCGTGATCATGGCCTTCGAGGTTTTTGACATTTTCAAGCAGAATTGCTCTTGGACGTTTAACTTCAAGTATTCTTGTAATCTCAAAGAAAAGGTTTCCGCGTTCATCATCAAAGCCTTTTCTGTAGCCTGCTACTGAAAAGGCCTGGCAAGGGAATCCGCCGTTGAGTATATCAATGTCAGGAATGTCTTCAGGATTTACTTCCTTTATATCGCCTTCAGCTAAGTATTTTCCGCCGAAGTTGTGTCGGTAAGTTTTACAGGCATCTTTGTCTATCTCGTTTGCCCAGACAATTTCAGCTCCCGCTTGTTTGAAACCGTAACAAATTCCGCCGATGCCCGCAAACAAACTTGCTACTTTGAGATTGTTTTTCATTACTTTTTTAGACTCCTTCTCTTTAGGTTTGTTTTGCGAACGCAAGAAGCCGGCATATGCTTGAATCTGTTCGAGTTCTTCTTGCGAGCAGTCTGATAAAAAACCAGGTAATTGACAGGGAATGTCCTCGTCAATATAGTCTGCGATTTTAAAACATTCAATCTGGCTTACACCAAATGCGTTGGCGATCGCTTTAATGTGCAAAGGCGAGGGATTTTCACGTTCGCCGTTCTCTATTTTGTTAATCTCGCTATGACTTATCCCAGTTAATTTGGCCAGTTGGCGTATTGATATCTGTTGTTCCTGACGTATTTTGAATATATAATCACCGATATTACTCATTATACTGCACCTCAATTTATATTGTAGCACATTTGTGCAGGTATGTCAATACATATTGATAAAAAATGCAGCCAAAAAGAAACAAAATTTAGCAAAAGTTCAATCTGATTTTAGCATTTAATCTGAATTTGTAAATTATTGTGTTCGTTAATACCATTGAGTTGCAGGAATATATCTATACTTATTTGAGTTTAATTAAATGATACTAAAATGCTAATATCAAGAGTTCAAAACAAATATTACATAAAATTAGTTGTAGGGGTTTATTAAGTTTTCCTGTTATGTGATATGATTTAGCTTTGACTAAATATCTTGAAGATATTATTAAATTTTTATTGGAAATAAAAAACAAGAAAAGAGGGCCTAACATGAGCAAAGTTCTTACTATTGAACAGCGTGAACAAGCCGGATCGGATTCGTATAACCGATTTGAATATCAAGTTCATTGGATCGTGTGCCATATAATTGATAAGCTTCAAGATAATGCAGAATGCATTGTTTTTTGCGAGTTTCATGATGATATGGTTGAGTTTTTTCCCGAAAATCAAGATTATCAGTTTTATCAAATAAAGACAAAGTCAGATCCATCTAATTGGACAATTGCGGAAATGTCTAAACGTGAGAAGACTAAAAGCGGTTCTTATAAAAAATCATTTTTGGGTTTTATATTTTACAATTATTTGATGTTTGGTGCGGAATGTTCACATTGTCACTTTATATCAAACAATGATTTTGATACAGAAATTTTGCTGTGGCAATCATATATAGAAGATGGAAAAAGGCTACAAGCAGAAGATGTTAATATATACAATAAGATTAAGGAAAGGATTAAAAACGAATTTTTAGATGTTCTTCCAGATGATTTCGATGCAGTGTTTGATCGCTTTATTCAAAATACATTTGTCTGCCGATCTGCGTTACAGTTAGAAGCGTATCAAACGCAAACCATGGGAATGTTCTTTAATCATTTAGCTTCAAAAAACATTTCTGCAAACACAGCCAATTTAATTCTTCAACAGCTGATAAATGATGTGAGAAAGAAGAGTGCAGAGAAAATAAAAATGCCTATTAGTATGAAAAGCTTAATTGCCAAAAAAGGCGTTAATGTTATGCAAATAGGCAAAAAAATCGATAGAAATATAAAGGATAATGCAAATTATAATGCGTTCCACGACTATTTGATTTCGCAATCATTATCTAATAATGATCTATATCGAATTGAATGTGGTAAAACACTGCACGATGCAAGATGGCTTGATGTTAATGATATTAAGTATCAAGAGATAGTTATAATATTGAGAAAAACTATTTCTGTATTCTTGCAATCTAATGAGAAAAAAATGTATTCGGATGAATTGGAAAAGTTGTGCATTGATGAGCTGGAAAAAAGGAATCTTTCTTCGTGTTCTCTAGACAAAACATTAATCGAGGTATTATATTATGAACAAAAATTCAGCGCAATTGGTTAAGGAACAGCAAAAGTATAAAATATTAATTAGGAATTTACGAAAGCAACAGGAGGAAATGAATAATGGAAAGACTAACGTTAAGCAAGCTGATAGTAATCAGTCAAAGTGAGTCGCGCTCTTTGGAAGTTCCTTTTGGAGAGGGACTGAACATAATTTTAGGTGGGAATAAAACTGGAAAATCATCAATCATTAAGAGTATATTTACCACACTAGGTTGTGAATGTAAAAAAGTTGAAGCGGATTGGAAAAAAATAATTTCTGCCTATATGTTGTTTTTCAAATATGGAGAAAAGAAATTTTGTATTGTTCGTCAAGGAAATAAATTCCAGATTTTTGAGTATAACGGAAATGCATATTTTTGTCTTATAGAGACAGAGTCTTTTCATGAGTATAGTAATTGTTTAATGGATGTTTTGAAGATAAAAATGCCGTGCATATCGAAGGACGGCAAACAATTTAATGTGACACCTCCGTTGCTTTTTAGATTTCAATATATTGATCAAGATGAAGGATGGACCAAAATAGCCGATTCTTTCAGCAACGTTGCCTATATTAAGGATTGGAAACCTAATACTAACAAATATGTGAGTGGCTATCTTGACGATAGTTACTATGAACTTCAAGCCCAAAAAAATGAACATATAATTGAACGCGATGATAAGAGAAAAGAATTAAACTACAGTCAAAATTTTGTTTCTCGAATTACATCAACAGTATCAATGATGGAAAAAATAGAATGCGTAGAAGATGTCACTAAAAAACTCGAACTACTTATAGCAGAAGCGGAAAAAATGAGGAAAATACGATTTTCCATTAATGCAGAAATGACTGTTCTTGAAAATGATATATATGTAAACCAACAAAAATTGCATATCGTGTCTCACAATATAAAGGAAACACAAAAAGATATTGAATATGCAATGATGCAAAACGATGAGCTAGTTTGTCCGATTTGTGGTACTGTCTATTCTAATGGTTTAGAGGAGCAGTTAAATATAACTTCTGATTATGAGCATGGCGAAAAACTAATGTTGGAATTAACAAATAACATTGCAAGAGCTAATGAAAGGATGGAAGGGCTAAAAACTGAATATAATAATATCACATCCGATATACAGATTGTTGAAGAAAGCATTCAAACATCTCAAGAACTTCTCGTTTATTCGTCGTTCTATAAAAACAAAGGGCAATATGAGATATACGAATCCTGTAAAAAACAATTGGATGTCATTCAAAAGGAAATTGATGCCCATGTGTTTGAAATTTCAAAAATTGAAGAAAGGATAACAGAAAAGAAATCTTCCCAGCGTTCAAAAGCTATACGACAAGAGATAGAGAAATTTTGTAGCACATTGGCGGATGCAATAAATCTTCCAAAAACATTTATAAAACTAAGAGATTTCGTGCAGATCATTGATCGTACGGGTAGTGAAACGCCAAGATTGGTATATATGTATCAATCTGCACTATATCTGTATAATTTGGACAGAGCATATAGCCCGTTCAATTTTTATGTTATTGATACGCCAAACCAACAAGGGCAAGATGTCGATAATTTACAAAGCGTGTTTAAGTCGTTGGAATTGTTGTCATCGAACGAGGGGCAAGTAATTGTTGGCACTGAAAGAGAAACTGGATTGGAAAGTGTGGCAAGCACAGTGATTAGTTTGTCCGAGAAACGTAGATGTTTGAATGATGCTGATTATAAGGAACATATTAGTTTGTTTGAAAGTTTACAAAATGAAGCGAGTCAGTGGGTTTTCGACAATCATAAGATGATGAAAACAAATAATCGTGCTTGATTTGCACTAAATTGTGCAATAAGGAGAACTAAATGATAAAGTCTTTAGTACACGATCCAATTTTCCTTGCGGGCAAGTCGGAGATAGCAACGAAAGATGATCTACAGGTAGCGCAGGACTTGCTTGATACACTGATGGCGAACAAAGATAGTTGTGTCGGTATGGCGGCGAATATGATCGGTGTGCACAAGCGCATCATTGCTTTTCTCGACGAGAGCGGACGAGCTCCTACATACACGGTGATGCTCAATCCCGAGATTATCAAGAAGGACGGCGCCTATGATACCGTGGAAGGATGCCTGTCGCTTCTCGGCGGTCCGAGACCTTGCAAACGCTATAAATCTATCAAGGTCAAGTATCTGACCTTGGAACTGCAAACCCGCATCAAGAGCTACACCGGCTGGACGGCACAGATCATCCAGCACGAAGTGGATCATTGTAATGGTGTGTTGATATAGGAGATAAAATATGAATGATATTGACAAAAAATATTTTGATGCACTACATACAGATAGATCAGAAAGTGCAGACATGTTAGAAAAGCCGTCAATGCGAGGCATAAAGAACAGTGTTGTCGAAAAATATTCGGATCAAGCACACTTTATATATGAGCTTCTGCAGAATGCCGATGACGCTAATGCTACTACAGCAAGGTTCGTTTTGGAACCGAGACGGTTAATATTTGCGCATAATGGAACACGGCATTTTTCAGTATCAAATCCAACTACGGAAGATTCCGATTCCGAAAGCGGTTGCCTCGGAGATATTAATGCTATAACATCTATTGCAAATTCTAATAAAACAGAAGCATCGATAGGCAAGTTTGGCGTTGGTTTCAAAGCTGTATTTCAATATACCTCTACGCCGCACATTTATGGTCCGGATTTTAAATTTAGAATTGACCGGTTTATTGTTCCAACTCTTTTAGAAGGCGATGCCAATGGAAGAAAACCGGAAGAAACATTATTTATTTTCCCATTCGACCATCCGGAACGAAATGCAGAAGAAGCATATAGAGATATTTCTGATAAATTAAGGAATTTATCGTTCCCGCTGTTATTTTTATCAAAGCTAAAAAACATTGAATTTGAATTTGAAAATGTGCTCGGCTTATACGGCAAAGAAATTGTAACATCGCGCCTATTTGATGATACTATTGCCGAGCATATTCGTTTGACTCAAAATAACGGCGATGATCTTTATGACGAGAATTTGTGGCTATTCTCACGTATGGATGATCTGAATCGAAGATACTCGGTAGGTTTTTTCTTGGATGAAAGTGGACAACTGCGTCCTATTAATGAGCCTGCTTTCTGCTTCTTCCCCACAAAAGAGGTTACCAACCTGAATTTTATTGTTCATGCGCCGTTCCTTCTTACGGATAGCCGAGAGGGTATTCGTGCTGGCGTATCTCACAATGACATAATGCTTCAGCGTCTGGCGGATCTTGCTGCAGATGCTATGGTATATTTGCGAGATATCGGCAACGAAGCATCTGTTCGTTTAATAACTGATAATATTATCAATATTATTCCGATTGATGCTGAACGCTTTAGTGACCCCGCAGACAAACGAAAGGTGTCATTTTTGCCTTTTTACAACAGCATAAAAAACAAATTTGCAACCGAGGCTCTGATACCCACCATCGGTGGTTATGTTGCTTCTTCCAACGCTTATTGGGCATCAGTCCCTTTCTTGGCAGAATTATTTACTGATGAACAACTTGCAGAAATATGTGGAAATTCAAACGCCAACTGGGGATTTGTTTCTTTGGGACGTGATGAGATTCAACGTAATAATAGGCCGTTATTTTCCTACATAGATTCCATAACATTTACAGGATTAACAGAGCAGCACCTTGTAAAAGGGCGATATACTTCATCATATTATTCTAGAACAAAAGATATAGAAGGTATAACCGCACAATTTATTGAACACCAGCCGTTAGAATGGTTATTCCGTTTTTATAAGTGGTTATCGGAAACATCTACTAGAACGGACTTTGCCCGAGCAACACCCGTGTTCTTAGATCAAGATCACAAAGCGGCCTCCGCATATGACGAAAACGATCATATGCTATTATTTTTACCTAGCACAGATATACCCAATTGTCGAACTGTTCACGAAGAATTGTTGAATAATATTGATGCAAGAGCACTCATCGAGAAGTTAAGGATAACAACTCCGTCTATAAGGGACGAAATATACAACACTATTATTCCGTTGTATAGGCGCAATGATGAGAATATTGACATAGATGCTCATTTTAGGCTTTTCTTTAAGTATTACCAACAGTGTCCGCAAGGCGAAATTGACGAATTTATTGAAGAAATTCGAGATTGTGATTTTATCACTTATACAAGTGTTGCCGATTCTGCAATGTATCGTGGAAAGGCTGAAGATTTGTATGTTCCGATAGGTGAGTTGCGCGAATATTTTGAAACAACTCCGGATACTGTGTTTGTTGCCTTAGATGAATATATATCTATGCTTGGAAGCGCTGAGGAGAAAAATATCATATCCTTTTTGGTGGAGTTAGGGGCAAAAACCGAGCCTGCTGTTTATGAAGATAATTCTGGGGGCTATTACAATAAAACTGTAGAGTATTATGTAGAGGGACTGAAAGAACTTATTGAAAAAGTTGTTTCGGAAAAATCTCGTATGCTATCTGAACGATTGTGGAAATATCTTTGTGACTTTCTTCATAAAGATATATTTTCGCATCGCGTTCAAAGAAGAACCATAGGTTCTCGCCCCGACGGAAGATACAATTGGCGATATACTTATGAGACATCTTCGACGCTACATATGCTGCGTAATTTGCCTTGGTTAGTCAGCAACAATGATGAGTTTGTGTGCTCAAAAGATATACAATGCTCTCTTCTTTCATCAATTTACAATATGTCTATTGCTGGGGCTGATGAGCTTGTAGAATTGCTTGAGTTTCAAGTACCAATCGATCCGGTAGAAGAAGACAATTCTAATTTGACAGATTTGCAACGTGAAAAAGTAGAATTCGCAGATCGTATAAGAGAGTCGGGTATTACAGAAGCAGACTTGGCAGAACTTCTCAGAATAAAAGAAGAGCGAGAGGCGAGAGAAGCACGTAAAAGGGATGATGGCAGTGTTGGATCCAATGACGATATATTAATTGATGGCATGATTGAAGAAGACACAGATGAAGTCGATAGCGGTGATACTCCTGTTTCTACAACACCGAGAAAGCTCCATCAAACAACATCCAAGGTGGCGCGTGATATTTTGAAACGCACACAAAGTATTCCTACTGTGCATACAGATTCTTCGGAAGATGAATCTGTTGACGTGGATGCAGATGAATTCACACCTAGGCCAATCGATTATAGTCGAAAGACGGAACTGGCAAAGGAAAAGGCGGCGAGAGAGATTGATAAAATTGCCTATCTTGAAGAACTACAGCAACACGCCATTGATTCGGAGAAATATACTTACGGTTGGTTCAAAGCCCTTTTGGAGCTGGAAACACTAAATAGTAATGCTAACGCACTCGATAACAAGGAAGTTTCTATAAGCTTTGCTCGTGTGGAACGTGAACCCGAAACACAGCGCACATTAGTGTTGAAGCAACCGAGCAGATATATTCCTCAATTTATGGAGGATTTAGCGGATATACCGCTTGTATTGCATTTTGGAGATCAAACTAAAACGCTGGCAATAGAGGTTGCGAACGTAAAATCTTATACTCTGCGTGTGAAGCTAAAATCACATGTGGATATTTCGGATATTGATTTTTCGAAGGTTACCGAAGCACGTATCGATGCCAAAAGTCCGGTATTCTTGTTGGAAGAGCTTCGTAAGCAACTAAATGCTTTAGGCGAGGAAAATGAATACGAAGATTCCTTCAATATGCAAGAAAACTTGTGCGAAAACATTGAGTTTGTTTTCGGACCTCCCGGTACCGGTAAAACAACACATATAGCCAGAAATGTTATTGTGCCGTTAATGCGAGGTGCTGAGTCTCCTAAGGTCTTAGTTCTCACTCCCACAAATAAAGCTGCCGATGTTCTTGCACGCAGAATTATGGATGTGATGGGCGAGGATGTCACTTATAATGATTGGCTTGTCCGCTTTGGAGGTACGGGAGACGAGGTTATTGAGGATAGCCGGATTTTCCGCGATAAATCCTTCGATATTCGTACCCTGCGAAAGAATGTCACAATAACTACTATCGCAAGATTCCCTTATGATTTCTTTATGCCGCAAGGCTACCGTGTTTTCTTGAACGGTATTAAGTGGGATTATATCATTATCGATGAGGCTTCGATGATTCCGCTGGTCAATATGATTTATCCGTTATATAAGAAAACGCCTAAAAAGTTTATCATTGCGGGTGACCCCTTCCAGATAGAACCCATTACATCGGTCGATTTGTGGCGTAATGAAAACATCTATACCATGGTTAAACTGGATTCGTTCACGGATCCTCGTACGATACCACACGATTATAAAGTGGAATTACTCACTACACAATACAGAAGTATTCCATCCGTAGGTGCGATATTCAGCCAATTTGCTTATGGTGGTATTTTGAAGCATCACAGGAGCGAGGCATCGAGTAAGCCTTTAAACATCGACTTGAAGGTAGAACCGCTTAATCTGATAAAATTCCCAGTAAGCAAATATGAGAGTATTTATCGTTGTAAGAGACTTCAGCATAGTAGCTCCTACCAGGTATACTCTGCATTGTTCACGTTTGAGTTTGCTCATTATTTCGCAGAAAAAATAGCATTGTCAAACCCCAATGAGATATTCAGAATCGGTATCATTGCGCCATACCGCGCACAAGCAGATTTGATTGAAAAATTAATTTGCTCCAAGGATATTCCGTCGGTAGTAGATATTCAGGTTGGAACGATTCATGGCTTCCAAGGCGATGAATGCGACGCCATATTTGTTGTACTTAATACACCGCCTTCTATTTCTGCTAGCCCTGAAATGTTCTTGAACAAGCGTAATATCATCAATGTATCTATCAGCCGCGCCAAGGATTATTTGTTCTTGATTATGCCGGATGATGATACGGATAATATTCACAATCTTCGTTTGGTGAAGCGCGTAGAACGTCTCATAAAAGACGGCGGATGCTATACCGAAATGCATACTCCCCATTTGGAAAGTTTGATGTTCGGTAGTTCAACCTATTTGGAGGACAATACATTCTCAACCGGACATCAAAGTGTGAATGTATACGGACTCCCTGAAAAATGCTATGAGATAAGAAGCGAAGATACCGCGGTTGACGTACAGATTCATCGTCCGGTAGCAACAACCTCTCACCATTCTCAGTCTGTTACACAGCCTAAAGTGTCTACTTCGTCTTCGGTTCAAACGGTAGAGTTCTACTGGCTGAATGAAAAAACAAGAATATGTCCTTTTGACCATTCGTTAATGAGCGTAATGCCCGTTCCTGTCTATAAGACAGATGGACGTAGCAAAAAGTTAAATATGCTGGTTTGCCCTAATTGTCAGAAAAAATATATGACGAAAAACGGTGTTCCTGAAAGCATACACTTAGAGGAATACTGTGTGAAGGCAAATCCGTTGCCTGCTAAAGCTAACTCGACAGCTCAAACACCGCAGGTATCTCCCCACGGTCGAGCATATAAGCCAGGCGATGTTCTCAAGGGCAAAGAGGTAATGATTTCTATTGGCGGAGGCGAAACTGTCCAAGGCGTGGTAAAGGATGATACAGGCAGTATGATATCCTTGCAAACTGGCATTGATGCTATAGAGAAGTATCAAATATCTATCAAGGATAGGATAAGACTTGTTCAGATACTTGATTAACGATTTAAGGTTGCTACTTTGGTGGCAACCTTGAATTTTTTTTGCTGTCATAAAATTCACTGTAATAGTGTGCACACCATACTTAATGACTACCGTCTCTTTTCCAACCCGATGGGACACATATTGGATATCATTAAAAATGTCCCTTCGGAGGTCTCAGCCGAATCATGGGACAAAGTTGGGATATATCAAATTGTGTCCCTTGTTTGGAGGGGTAAAACAGTATGTCAGAAGCGGTGTCCCTATGGCGATTTGGTTTAGGACATAACAAAAAGTATCCCTATCGAAAAAGATGGGATATAACAAAAAGTGTGACCGGGGAATCGTGCATTTCGTAATCGGCAAATATCAAAACGCAGGTCCCCCTTATAGGTTAATAATTGAAAATCGTTATAAAAACGGTACAAATCGAACAGAAAAGGGCTATTTCGTTGAAAAGAACGCCGATAATCGTCTGTAATCTGCTCTAATTCGTTCAAAATATGATTCCCCTTTATTTTATGAGGTCAATTCAAAAAACTATAAAGATGGACTGTCCTTTTGAAATGATAGAGTTTCGAGAGTCTTTTGCGGTTACTGTCGCTTCGAAATGACTGTCATTCCCAAAGCAAAATCCTTCTTATATGATAAGGAAGATGACTGTCATTTAGAAATTAGGCAGAGGGGGACCAATCCCTTGTCCCTCATTTCAAAAAGAGAGTCATCCCTCTCGAAGAGATGGTCATCATTATTTCGAAGAGAGGCTCATCCCTCTCGAAACGAGGGTCATAATCATATTGAAGAGGCGATCATCTCTCATCTCGAAGAGAAAAGCATCCCGTCATTTCGAAATGACAGGGGGCGAATCATTTCGAAAGGAGAGGCGTCATCATTTCAAAACGACAGTTTTGCCTACGTATTTTCTAAAATTAATCTATAATAAATCCGAATGACTCATTTCGAAATGATGGGTCATTTTTCATTTTGGAATGATTATCATATTGAATATTCCCATAAAAGACGGTCTGTGCCACGGCGCAGGCCGTTATTGTTTTCTTGAAACGCAACCAAAATCCTCATATGGTATATAAGAAATAAAAAATATTTCGAAAAAATCTGTTGTATTTTTCTTGAAAAAAGGGGTTTTTGCAAGCCATTTATTAAATACAACAAAAGAAAGAGAGGGAAAACAAAATGAAAATTAACGTTAAGCTGACTAAAAAGGATGCCGACATCGTCGCACTGAAGAAATTTCTTCCTGAGAGAAAATTCAATGAGACGGTCATCAAGATCCTGAATGCGGCGCTTCGAGGCGAGGTGGCGCAGATTCCGATGGAGTTTGAGATCATTCCTTTGACTAAAGAATCGCCGACCAAAATCGATCTGTCACCCGAGTTGATCGAGAAGTTGGAAAGCAAATTTGGGAGAGGAAAATTCACGACGAAAGTGAAGGCGTTGATCAGGCGATGCATTCGAGCCAATCTGAATGAGTTGCGTACCAAAAGGTGGAGCGTGGACAGAGCGAAAATGTTTTTCGAGAGGGCGGTCATAATTTCCAAGCTTCATAACGAACTGCCGGACAACTCGCAAAAGTATCGTATAGTGCTGAACGATCACCACGGAGCACTTGATGCGCTGATCTACAAGATAGACGAGGAGAGGGGGTAAGACTATGGAAAGTAAATTCATTCGCATTTCGGTGACCAAAAATGACGGCGATCTGATCGGCTGGAAGAATGCTCTGCCACGCAGGAGCTTCAGCGAAACCATGAACAGGATTTTGGTCCTTGAAAGCGACGGCAGGATCGCACGCATTCCTTGCGAATTTTCGTCCGCAGAGATCAAAGAGAGAGATCACTTCGGGTTTTACGTTATTGACGAAAAAGCATTTGAGTTTCTTAGCAGCATGGAAAAGGGAACCAGATCGAACACGGTCAAAAGTATCATCCGAAAGCATATCGAATGTAACCGCAAGTCACCGCCCGGGGTGATCCATTTAGAACTGCTCCAAAGAACGGTGGCAAGCTTCAGGACGAAAATGGAAACAAAGGAAGCGGAGTATCAAGGGCAGCCGGACAAGTACCATAAGCTGTGCGGTAGCTACGACTTGGGGACGAAAATGCTTTTTGACGCCATCCTTGACTGCTACAAGTCCGGTGACGAAATTCTCGGCGACCGCAAGCTGCGGGAGCTGGACGTGGATGAGATCGTCACCAAAGCTTTCGTAGAATATTTTGGTCCGCAGTTTATTTGGGACGAGGATGACGACTACTGAGGCGCAGTGTCATAAAAAGTATCTCTAAACTTGCGATTTTTCAAGAAAAAAGTCGAAATCGACTATTGTTTTCTTGAAACTCGACCAAATATTCACCTATGTTATAAACGAGATCAAGGGCACAGTCGCATCTCTCGCCGAGATTTCAAAAATAAAATTTCCAAAAAGGAGAATTAACATGAAGTATGAATTTGACCCCAAGGATGGGATCACCAGTGTTAGCGATAACACGTATTTTCGCACCTTTGCAAGCACACGTGACACTATTGGAGAGATTGGTATGAAGGCCATGCAGATCATCGGCTCTGAGGGAATCTCAGAGGAGCAGGATCAGATCAAACAGATCGTTGACGTGTTCCTGTTTTCAAAGGGAATCCCGTTAAGCAGATCGGCCGTGAGACGCTGTATTGAATCACTCAAGCATACAGGTCTTCTCAAAGCCCAGGAGGTGAACACGGGAATCAGAAGATTTAATATCAATAAGTTTACACCCGAAGGCGATCTCTTCTTTTTCCATTATTTCCAAAAACGTCCCGTTAAGTTTGAACACGAAAAGCTCATCGAGGAGCACGCCAGCCCTCATCACGGCTATATGATCAAGGACGCGGCGGAAATTCTTAAAAGCAAGGGCATCTACGATGAGATATCCACGAGCCGTACGGGTAATCGTTATCAGCTTTCGGACGGCCGCGCTTGCATTCCCGATATCGTTTGCAAAATGGATTGGGAGACCTTTATGTTCGAGGTGGAATGCGGAACGCACAAGCAATGCGATTTTAACAGTAAATGCTCGAAGCTTATGGAGATCACCTGTGATATTTATATCATCGCGCAGAATCGCAAGGTCTTGAACAAGATCCTTCGGCATCAGGTCGAGAATTGGATCGCCGAGGAAGGTCGCGAGAACTTGCTGAACAATGGCACGAAGGTGTATCTTGCCACTCTCGTCGATCTCAAAAATGACAAATGGACCTATATCTACGATATGACATCGGACGAGCCCGTTTGTTGCTTTGATAACACGGAAAAGGAGGGAGGTGAAAATGCATGAGTAATCAGTTTCTTTATATAGGCAGTTTTTATGTGAATGTTGATTATATTGAAGGCATTGAAAAAGCCGACGCGGGAAAGGTGAGAAAATACTGCAGAGATCGGGATATTAAGAAGGATTATATGAAGGGTGCCTCCGACAAAGAGACACGCAGTATGATCATTCTCAGCAACGGCGTGGTATGTTCTTCAAAATTCACAGCCGAGGATCTGCTTCGTCAGGTCGAAAAGATGAGAGAGCCTATACTCAAAAGCATCTAAGTCTAAACGGGAATTTTGGTCAGGAAAAAGGAGCTGATAAAAAAGCTCCGAAAGATGCGCTGCCAAAATTCCCGTGACGAAAAAACTACTGGATTTTTTATTTATGAAGGAGGAATTAATAATGATTATTTTACGATTACAAAAACTAAGGAGGTAAATTCCATGCTTAATGAAAGCAATCATCATAATGACGTTCCCATTTGGGAAAAGTCGAATCTTACTCTGAAAGAGGCGGCAAGATATTCGGGAATCGGTATCAATCAGCTTCGAGATATGAGTAATGAACCCGACTGCGACTTCGTTCTCTTTGTGGGAAGAAAGCGTCTTATCAAGCGCGTTCCGCTGGATAAGTATCTTGAGTCTCTGCGTACAGTCAAATAATTATTGCCAAAGATCGCAAAAAGGGGGGCAAACCACTTGAAAATCGGGCGGTGTTATGATATAATAATTACAGAACATCGCCCTTGCCCTTAAAGTCGAAAGGAGGACAAAATGGCAAGGCGAGTACGCAAAGACAAAGATAAAATTATTCTTCGAAAAGGCGAGAGTCAGCGACAGAACGGAACGTATTCTTTCCGTTGGACGGACATATCGGGTAACAGACATTCGGTATATGCGGAAACGCTCCCAGAGCTTCGTGAAAAAGAGAAGACCATTATGCTTGATATCAACGACGGCATTCGAACCGATATGAAAAACATGAAGGTCAACGATTTCTATAACCTTTGGATCAGTACCAAGCGCGGTATCAAAGAAAATACCATGCAGAATTATCGGTACATGTATAAGAAGTTTGTGGAGCCGAGTTTCGGGAGATTAAAGCTTGCGGACGTAAGGAAATCAGACGTCAGACAGTTTTACACCTATCTGGCAGATAAGATCGAAATGAAAGCAAGCACCATCGACACCATACATAACGTACTGCATCAAGTGTTTGATATGGCGATCGATGACAGAGTCATCCGCACCAATCCTACCGACAGGGTAATGCGCGAGATCAAACGTACGCCAAAGTATAAATCTCAAAAGCGTCACGCTCTGACCGTAGCACAGGAAAACACCTTTCTCGATTACCTGAAACGAACGCCTAAGTACCGCAGATGGTATCCGGTATTTGCCGTGATGCTCGGAACCGGTATGAGAGCAGGCGAGACCACAGGACTTCGCTGGTGCGACGTTGATCTTGAAAGAGGATTCATCGACATTAACCATACCATCGTCTACTATTCCAAGGACGGCGAGGAGGGGTGTCGCTATGATATCAACTCACCCAAGAGCGAAGCGGGAAACAGAAGAATACCGCTACTGCAATTTGTAAAGGACGCCCTTATTGAAGAACGAACAAGACAACAGGAGCTTGGCATCCGTTGTAAAACGGTCATCAGTGGATATACCGACTTTATATTCATCCACGATGACGGTACCGCAGTCAACTTCGGTCATCTGAATAAGGTGATCAACAGAGTTATCAAATCCTGCAACAAGGAACTACTTGAGGATGATCCTCATACCGACGAATTGCTTCCCAATTTCAGCTGTCATATTCTCCGTCACAGCTTTGCGACGAGAATGTGCGAAGCGGGAGTCAACGTCAAGGTTATGCAGGACGTGCTCGGTCACTCGGATGTCACGATCACTCTCGACATTTATGCCGAGGCAACAAAAGATCTCACACTTCATTCCTTTGTAGAGCTTGAAAGCTATATCAAGGACGTGAGAAAAACATCATTTGAAGAGACGTAAATTGGGTGTAAAGCTTACGCCAAACTTACACCAATTTACGCAAAAAACAAGCGTAGATTGGCGTAAGCTTATAAATAATGGCAAAACTTGGAAATCGAAAAAGTGGCTTAAATACTGGGTTTTTCGAAGATTTGCGTAGAAATACGTGAAAAACGGGACCCGTCCCCACAATGAAGCCTCTTGACTAACAGATTTCTGAAAAAGCCCAGTAGTTATGCGGTTTTTCGGTGGTTTGGTACCTTAAAAAACTACGCCACTACGCCAATTTTTCGGGGAGATTTGCAGAGAAAAGTCACTATGATAGTCTAAAAGATCAAGCGCCGTGCAGTTCGCACGGCGCTTTCATCATATTTTTTTGTAAGGGATTTATTGTTGTTGTGCGGCAAAACTCAATCTTCAAGAAAGCAAAACTCGTGTGAAAGTGCGAGAAAATAATAAAAATCTGACCAAAACTGTTGTTATATAGAGAATAATGTGGTATAATACACAAGGCTTGAGTCTTTATTAAAGAGTGGGTATAATGATTGAATTGATTGGAGAATACAGAACCGTAACAAAAGAATTCAAAAAGAAATTTGGATATGGGGTTCCGTCGAGTATGATTCCGCCGATCACAGACACTGCGGACTTGATATTGCAGCTCAAAGAGTGTATCAGCAATGGTGTAGATGATCTTCTACAAAGATATAATGTATTTTTTGAAGAAGGAGATTTGTTTTAAGTAGGTATTATTTATGGATACTAATAACACAATCAAAGGCCTCAAAGGACCTGATAGAGTTAGAAAACGACCTGCCGTTGTTTTTGGCTCAGATGGAATAGATGGTGCAACAAGTGCTATTAAAAATCTAATTAGGATATTTGTTAATGAAGCAGCACAAGGATTTTGCAGACAAATATCGGTGAATGTCGGCGTGGATAACTCTATTTGTATAAAAAGTTTTGACAGAGGGCTTGTTTTGAGTCAAGAAGAAATAGAAGGAAAACCCTTATGGCATTACGATTTTTGCGAATTGTATTTTCCTTTCGACACAGATATGGATTACTTTTTTGAACTCGGTGTCAATCATAATAGACTGTATGGCTCAACGGCAACCTCGTATTTGCGGATTGAAGGCGATTCACACTTTGATCTCACTTGCGCACAATACGTTTCGGAATATATGCTAGTTTCTGTAAAACGAGATAATATACTTAAAGAACTTAGGTTTGAAAAAGGCGTGTGTGTAGAAGATCTAAAACAGAGCGAAGCGCTCGGTGAAAGTTATACACAGATAAGCTTAAGGGTTGATGCAGATGTTTTTGGCACAAATGAAATTAACAAGAATGAGATAATCGACTATTTACAAATAGGAGCAATCACTATACCTGAACTGAGGTGCGAATTTAATGATGCCCTCAACGGCTCGGCCTGTACCTTTTATTATCCAAAAGGAACAAGAGAATATTTTGACGAACATATTGGCAATAGAAAACATACCGATGTTTTTCAAAAAGAACTCCTTGTTTCCGGCAAAGATAGATATAACGGTAGAGAGTATACAGCTTTCGCAAAACTATCGCTTTGTTTTGCGGAAAAACCACAAACTTCTATGTGTGTCCATAATTATCAAAATTTGCCTTATGGTGGAACACATTTGGAAACAATACAAGCAAGGATAACAAATTATTTCAATTGGTATTTTTCTGATGAGTTTGGTGGAAAATATACCTATGAAGATATCGCGAAATATATGACGATTGTTGTTGAAACAAGGTGTGAGAATTTTGCTACACAATGGATGAACGGAACGAGAAAATCAATCAATAATAGAATGATTACAGATATGTGTCAGGATATGGTTGACGAAGATTTTAGGTACTATCTTAAACTACACCGGGAAAATATCATTGATATAATTAATCAAAAAGGATGAGAATTTTGGCGATCCTTTTTACTGCGGTCATGCTTTTCTCTGTGATGGGAACAGGCTCGTCTGCCATGCTGATATTTATGAAAACCCTTGCCGGAAAGGATATAACGATCGAGGTTGAACCCAACGACTCGATAGACGTCATAAAGGCAAAGATACAGGAAAAAGAGAGCCCAAATATAAAACGCGGCGACGGTTTTTATGCCGTCGCCGTTTCTATTTATAACTTGTTTACGAGTATTTAAAAAATCCATCTTGAAAAAGACTTTTTTGTATGGTATACTTTCATTACAGTAAAAAAGTGAAAGGTAGCTCGCTATGGAAAATATCGAGAATATCGAAAATAACGAAAACGGGCAGTACGTTGATCCGAACGAGATAAAGCGCCCGACGACGTTTCTGAAATGGATAGAAAATTTCTGGTATCATTACAAGTGGCATACTATAATTGCGCTTTTCTTCGCCGTGCTTCTGATCGTGCTTATCGTTCAGATTGCCGGAAGGGAAAAGTACGATATTTCGGTCATTTACTGCGGACCTGCAAAGCTCGACGGAGAGGATCTTGAAAAGATCTCGGCGGCATTTTCCGAAATTATGGACGAGGACTATAACGGCGACGGCAAAGTGAACGCCATAACCTTCGGGGAATATATCCTTTCCCCTGAGCAACAGAAGGAGCTTGCCGAGGAAGCCGACAGGCTGAACGATGAGCTCTCGCAGGAGTCTGACGATGGCGGAAAAAAGGTCGAATACGTTTTTCTTTACACGGCGCAGGATCATAATGCGGCACTCAATAATGTAACTACGCTCGTCACGACAGGTGAGGCGGTAATCTGCATTATGGATAAATACACCTATGATATATTTAACGCTAACGGTGCTTTTGCGAGTCTATCGGACGTTATCGGATACAAGCCTGAATATGCGCTCGACGATTGCAGTGTGTATCTGAAAGATACCGATTTCGGCAAGTATTTTAAGAGCTCGTTTGATCTTTTGCCGGACGATACGATCCTTTGCATAAGAAAAAAAGCGACCGTCGGAGTAAGCCGCGGATTTGACGAGGTATATGCCGCGCATATCGAGATTTTTGAGAGAATTTTTGAGTTCAAGATGCCTTGATAAAACAGGACCGTTCACGCGATGCGTGGGCGGTCTTTATTTTATTTCGTCTATAAAAGAGGACGGCTCGTTTGAAACCTCGCTTACCATAAACGCGCTTTTCTCGAGAAAATCCGAGCCTTCCTCAAACGAAAATAAAAGCTCACCGAAAGCCGTAAGAAGTCCGAGCGCAAGTAGAGCGCCGAGCATACACACACCAAGGCGGAAGCTCTTTTCGCTCTGCGTGCCTTTTATGAAGTCCGCTCTTTTTTTTGACATATATACCTCCGAGTGCTTAAATATCTATAATATTATATTACGAATTGTCCTTATCATTACCGAGAGAAAAGAAAAACAGGTTGAGTGCCTCGAAAAGAATTCTGGAAAGCTCGCACAGAGCAAGATCGCTATCTTTGAGGGTGACGAAGAAGCCGCTTCCTTCTTCGAGTATCGGTATCAGGGTGTCCGGATATTCTTCTATGCCTGCGCGTTCTAACGCGTCAAGAACAAGGGTTGCACTGTCAACTACCGTCGGTACTCCGATCGCCATCACGGGAAATCCGACGGTGTCCGAGCTTATCTTTTTTCGGTGGTTTCCTATTCCCGAGCCGGGCGCGATGCCTGTGTCTGACAGTTGAACGGTCGATGCGAGCCGCCCCACCGAGCGCGAGGCGAGAGCGTCTATCGCTATTACGAGCGACGGACGGCAGTTTTCGGCGGCTCCCCGTATAAGCTCAACGGTTTCGATGCCTGTTTGAGCGAGGACTCCCGGCGATATGGCGGATACTTCGGGAAAATGCTTTTTGCCGCCGTCCTGAAAATTCAAATGTCGAGTGACGTTCAGATTGTCCGCACATACGGGACCGAGCGAGTCCGAGGTTATCTTTCTGTTTCCGAGTCCCGCGACCAGCAGGGATTTTATTCCCGACGGACACATACAGAGAGCGAGCTTTTTTATTTCGTTAGATACAACTTGTATGAGCGCGTCGGTCTTTTCTTCGCTAAGGCTTTCGCGATCCGAAAAGCCGACCGTTACGTAACGTCCGATAGGCTTGCCTATCTCTTTTGCACCTTGATCGTTTTTTATGTGAAGTCGCGCGATGGTGAACGATTCGACGTTTTCTTCCTCGTAGCTTGCTCCGTCAAAAGAGGAGTCAGGCATAAAGCCGCCTTCTGCGGCGAGGTCGGTGCGGATATATTTTTGGGCATTCTGTTTCATTTGTGTATACCTTTCTTTGCGGTGAAGCGTTTATAATCTTATGATACCCGTTTTTGCGCGATTAACCCGTTTTTTTGAGAAACGAGTCTGTAATGCAGCTTCGGTGTTGTCAAAATTCACTAAAAGAGAACGCGAAAATTGTGCAAATATCCAAATTGATGGAAGAAAAAAATAAGTTTAATTTACCTACTTGATAATTTGACTTTCAGATGTTATAATAGTAAGGAAATATTATCGTCCGTCAGTGTTTCTGTTTTTGAAAACGTGGGATACTGACACAGATTAGGAGGCACATACTTTGAAAAGATTTTTTGCGATACTTCTTTGTTTCGCTGCTTTACTTACGGCACTTGTTGGTTGCGGCAATAAAAACGACGAGGGCCCGACTATAAATATCTATATGGACTTAGCGTACAGCTTCGATCCTGCCCTTGCGTATAACGATGCGGGAGCGGCTCAGCTTCTTTCGCTTACCAGCGAAGGTCTTTTCACTATGAACGAGAAGGGCAAGATAAAGAAGGCTCTCTGCTCGGACTATAAGATCAAGGAAGAGAACGACGGTTCGGAAACCATTATTATAACTCTCAAAAAGTCTTATTGGAGTGACGGCGGTATAGTTGACGCGGCAGACTTCGTTTACGCCTGGACCCGTATAATTGATCCTGAGTTTAAGTGCGAGGCGGCAACTCTTCTTTTCCCGGTTAAAAACGCGGTTGCAGTCAAGAACGGCGACGTCAGCAGAGATGACGTTGGCTTCTACTCTTCGGGAACTAACGAGATCACCATCGAGCTTGAAAAGGGCGTCGATGCCGAAACCTTTATAGCAAACCTCGCAAGCGTCGCGCTTTATCCGCTTCGTAAGGACGTCGTAAAAAGCGTTGAGGACGAAAGCTGGAGCTCTCTTGCTTCGGTGCTCGTTGCAAACGGCGCGTTCTACGTAAAGGAATTTGATATGAAGAATAACGGTTCCGAGGAAGAGCCGGTAGTAATTCTCGAGCGTAACCAGTATTACAGAAGATCTCCCGATTCCGAATCGAAGATCTCGAAATACGTTAAGCCGTTCAGACTTTGCATATACGGCGTAGATGCGGAAACCGCTTACGAAAAGTATAAGAGCGGCGAGTATGCATTCACCTCGAACATTCCTCTTGCAGAGCGTGAAAATATGCTCAAAGAGGTAGAGCTCATTGACAATATGCTTACCTACTCCTATATGTTCAATACGACCGACGAGCTTTTCTCTGATGCGAGAGTCAGAAAGGCACTTTCGATCGCGATCGACAGAACTGCGATAGCAAAGCTTGTGGTTTATGCAGACGCGGCAGACTCGCTTATTTCCGAGCTTGTTTATGAAACCAAGAAGGGAAGCTCCTTCCACAAAGGAGTGATCTCTACGTCAGCAAATCTTGACGAGGCTGAGAAGCTTATAAGCGATGCAGGCGCAAAGGGCAAATCCTTTACTCTTGCAGTAGCGGACGATCCGGTAGATATTGCAGTTGCAGAGTACTGTGTAGGCGTTTGGAAAGAGCTTGGACTTAATGCAAGCTATAAAGTATATTCCTTCAAGCTGTACGATTACACTGAGGAAGTTCTTAAAACCGACGAAAAGGGCAACAGATACTGGGCTAAGGAAACCATTTATCCCGGTGCTTGCAGTGATGAGCTTCTCGCTCTCTATAATTCGGGCGAGTTTGACGTTATCGCCGTAAACTACAATATGCTTTCCACCGACGCGTTTGCCGTTCTCGCACAGTTCTCGCCTAAATATTCGGGCGGAGCTTACGATTTCTCGGTGACCTCTGAGGATTGGCCGCACGTTCTTCACACTAGCGGATATTCAAATCCCGAGTACGATAAGCTTATTGACGCCGCTCATGCAGCAGGAACGTCTGATGCAAAAGCCGAGAATCTGCACAAGGCAGAGGAGCTTCTTATAAAGGACGACTGTGTGGTAATGCCGCTTTACTTCGGTAAGACTGCATACGTGGCAAACGATAATATCAAGAAGCTTGACAACACTGCAAACGGACTTCTCATATGGACTAAGGCGAAGGATAAGGACTATAAGCCCGCACCTGCTGACGAGGAAGAATAATTGAATACGATAATCGGGTGAGAGCTCTCACCCGATTATTTTCCCTTATTTATAAAAAGTAATTAAAACGGAGGAATGTCAAAATGGTCGCTCCACTCAAAAAAAAGGACGATATTAAGATATTTATTTTGTATTTGCTTCATAATCTGAGTATACCGCTTGAATTTGAAGATATAAATGCGATAGTTATGCAGGACGGAGTGGTCGGCGGCATAGATTTCGCGGAGTGCTTTGGCGATCTTCTTGACGGAGGAAATATCGCGGAGTTCAGTGAGGACGGAAAGATTCTTTATACGATAACCGATCAAGGAAGACATATTGCAGAAAGCCTGCAAGGCGAGATCCTTGGCTTTATAAGAACAAGAAGCCTGAAAAGCGCACTCAGATTTATCTCATTCAAGGAAAGAGGCTCTGAGATAAAAACAAGCTTTTCGATAAGAGCGGACGGCAAGTATGATCTGTGTTGTCAGATAATAGATGAAAGACAGCTTTCGCTCGAAATCAAGGTTGTTGCCGACAATGCAAATCAGCTTGAGCTTATGCGACACAACTTTGATGACCGCCCGGAGGTTATATACAGAGGTGTACTCGCACTGCTTACGGGTGAAATTGACTACCTTCTTAATGACTAATGCACAAAAAGCACCCCCTGTTTATTGTGTAAATCTACAAAAGCACAAAAAACAGTAAAAGAAATATTAAAAATGTATTGACAAAATATTAAACGCTTGATATAATGTAAAGTGTATGATGATATTTGCGCGCAGATTCGGGAAACGCTTGTAAACGGATTTCGGAGAAGGCGGACGCGGTGTCGTCGGAGGTCTTTGATTTGGAAGAAAAACTCACCGGACTCCTTGTCGGAGTTAAAGCGGGAAGAGATCCCGAATTCTCCGAGCTTAGTGAAGCGTTTGCTCCACTTATGAGATCACAGGTCACAAAGCTGTTCGGAAGCGACCACATTGAATACGACGATCTGTTGCAGGACGCGGCTATGGCTCTTTACGATGCCGCAGTCAGCTTCGATATGTCGCAGGATAAGGTTACCTTCGGACTGTATGCAAAGATATGCATAAGAAACAGACTGATCTCTATAAAACGAAAGGAAAAGAAATCCGGCAAAAAATCTGCTCGGTACGACGAAGCTTCGCAAAAACAGTTAAGCGTCACGGGTAGAAGAGCATCACGCGAAAAACTCGAAGAGAACGAAGAAATTCTGTCACAGTTATCATCTTATGAGAGATCTGTCCTACTACTTTATCTGAACGGACATTCCTATCGTGAAATTGGGTTAGCTCTGAAAAAAAGTGAAAAATCGGTTGACAACGCCTTGTATAGAATTAAAAGTAAGCTGAAAAAGCTCATTTGATGATTCAATGTGGCATTCGACTGTTATAATTCTATATGGGTGCCGAAAAGCTAAGGGCATCACGAAATAACTATGCAAAAGACGGTCAGTACCGTCGGGGAAACCCAATTATATATTAAAGCGAGGTAAAAGGAATGTACCAGGACATCACACTTAAATGCGCAGAATGCGGAGCAGATTTTGTATTTACCGCAGGAGAGCAGGAATTCTATGCAGAGAAGGGCTTCAAGAATCAGCCCCAGAGATGCAAGGCCTGCCGCGACGCAAGAAAGAACGCTGCAAAGCCCCAGAGAGAAATGTTTGAGGCAGTTTGCGCAGATTGCGGAAAGGTAGCTAAGATACCCTTCCAGCCTACGAGCGACAGACCCGTATATTGCAGCGAGTGCTTTGCCGCAAGAAGAGCAGAGCAGTAATCAAACTGTAACCGAGGGAAATAGAAAGCCTTTAAAAGACACATCTTTTGATGTGTCTTTTCGGTTTTTGTGTAAAAATATCAAAAAATGTAATATTTCCTACTATACAAAACCGATTTGATGTGCTATAATTAAACGTGATTAAAATAGGAGTCGTATTGAGAGGCTTTAAAAATGAGAAATAACGATAGAAACGATAGAAATAAGGATTTCAAAAGAAACAACCGCGACAGATTTCGGGGGCAGGATCGCGAGCGCGATTTCGAGGACGGCGCGTCCGAGGCGATATACGGCAGAAATGCAGTGCTCGAGCTGCTCAAAACAGATCGCGAGATAGATAAGATATTTATTCTTGCAGGAGAGCGCGAGGGATCGGTCAAGCTTATCGAGTCGAAGGCGAGAGAGCGCGGAATTCCGGTGATAAATGCTCCGAAGGAGAAACTCGACAGACTTTCAAATTCGGGTGTTCATCAGGGAGTGGCCGCATTTGCATCGGCAGTCGAATACGTTACGGTAGACGACATTCTCGTGTCGGCACAGGAAAAGGGACACGCTCCCTTTATAGTAATAGCCGACGGTATCGAGGATCCTCATAACCTCGGTGCGCTTATACGTTGCGCGGACGTCGCAGGTGCAGACGGAGTTATTATACCCAAGCGCAGAAACGCGGCGGTCACCGCGGTCACCGTAAAATCATCGGCGGGAGCAATAGAGCATATGCCGATAGCGCGCGTTTCAAATATTGCTATGACCATCGACGCTCTTAAAAAGCAGGGCGTTTGGATATACGGCGCGGAGGCAGGCGGAGCGTGTGTTTACGATACCGATATGACGGGAGGGGCGGCGTTCGTTTTCGGTAGCGAGGGCGATGGAATATCCCGACTCGTGACCGAGAAGTGCGATCATATCGTGTCAATTCCGATGTACGGACAGGTAAACTCTCTCAACGTTTCCTGCGCGTCTGCCGTGGTTCTTTGCGAGGCGGCAAGACAACGTAAAGCGAAGGCATAACACGGTCACGATATAATTTTTCTGAAAGGAGGCTCTTTGTATGGGCGACGAAAAAAAGAACGTCAAGAAGACAAGCAGTACCGGAAACGGTAGCAGAACGCCTGATGTGCGCGACAGTAAAGGCACGGGAAAAGAGCTTCTGAAAAAGCTTGAAAATTACAGTGATTATACGGCAAATCCCGAAATTCCCACCGGCAAGGGCGATAGCGAGCCTCTTTTCCCGAGAAAGCCAAGGGGCGAGAGTGTAATATCTCAAATGCGGAGAAATGCCAAATCAACAGATGAGTCAAGCGACGCTTTTAAAAGAAACCCCCGTGCACTTATCAAAACCGAAGATCCGGGCGAGGTCGCAGGTACCGAGGAAGAGGTAATTCTTCCGAGCGAGGCGGTCGGAAATTCGCCTAAGGACGACGGATATGATATAAGACAGGTCTTCGGTATTTCGGAAGATGAAGAAGAGGATTCCCGGGAAATCGTCGACGAGGAAGAAAAAACGGTAGCCGAGGACGGCTTTGTTGCTTCCAAGGAATTTGCAAAGCTTAAATCAGAATTTTTCGCTTGTGTTCCGAAGATAGTTCTGTGCCTGCTTTTTGCCGTCGGAACCTTCCTTTATGAAAATTTTGAGCTTCTCGGGGTAAAGAATTCGGTGTTTATAAAGATAGCGTCCGACGTTCGTATTTCTGCACTTGCAGGAATACAGCTTACGCTTTTTGCCGTTGTGATAATGGGAAAGGAAATGTGGTACGGACTCAGAACGCTTCTGAAATTCAGAGCACAACCCGAAAGCTTCCTGCCGTTTCTCGCGTTTTTCCTTTTGATCTATCAGTTCGTTTCGCTTTTTGCGGGATATAGCGAATTTGTTCCGTTCAATTTCGTTCTGTTTACGGCGTGCGTGTTCTGCCTTGTGTCGAAATGGTCGGATCTCAGTCGTAGGCTTCACGCCTTGAAGATCGTTTCGTCGAAAGCTGTAAAATTTGCTCTGGTTAAAATGAAAAAGAGCGAATCCGCACCCGAAAGGGAAGCAACTACCGGAATAATGGATCTTTCTGAGGACGCTAAGTACATAAGAGTCGTGCGCTCTAAAAAGATAGTCGGATATAAAGCGCGTACCGAGGGCAGACTGCTTTATAAGCGTTTGTCTGGGGTCTTTATCGTTGCCGCGCTCGTCGCGGCGGCGGTCACGTTTGTAATTACCCAAAAGAACGGAAGCTTCGTCGAGAGCTGCCGCGCGGCGTTCTCGGTTATAATGTTCGTAACTCCATTTTCACTCTATACGGTTTTTTCCTTCCCTCTTTACAGAGTTTCAAAACGCGCCTCGAAAAACGGAACTGCCGTTATAGGCGATGCGGCGAGCATCGAATATTCCGCACCTGCTTTCGTTACGTTCAGTGATACCGATATTTTTGCAGATAAAAACGTATGGCTTCATCAGGTTTCTATGAAGGATAGCGAGAGCTTTTCAAAAGGTCTTGCCTATGCTTCGGTCGTTTTTGAGCCTATAAGCGGTCCTCTCAATAAGGTTTTCGCAGGAGCCGCAGACTATGAGGTAACAAACGAAACCGTCGAATATATAGATATTTCGGACGACGGTATCGAAGCGGTCGTTAACAGAGAAAGAGTAAGAATAGGACAGGCTTCCTATTTTACCAAGTACGGATATATGCTCGACGACGAAAGTCAGGGGAACTACCGTATAATGTACGTCGAAATAGGTGATGTAATAGCACTTAAAGTCAATATCGTATATAATATAGATAAGGATTTTGAAAAAATACTGCAAAATCTTTATAAGAGCGGAATGGGCGTAGTTATACGTACCAGCGATCCTAATATCAACGTGAATATGATAGAATCTATAATCGGAACCGGACGTTTCCCGATCAAGGTCCTCAAATACCGCACAGAGAGCGAAAAGGACGTCGCGCTCGACCGAGTTGACGGCGGAATAGTTTCGAAAAACAAGGTCAGACCGATGCTTGAAACGCTTTACAGATGCGACAGAGCAGGTACGGTAATAAAATCCGGTCTTTTGCTCGAGCTCGTCGCTTTCGTTATAGGAATTATTGCAGTTATCGTGCTCGGAGGTCTTGGCGCACTCGGCGGACTTACCTCTCTGTATCTTGCACTCTACCATATTTTCTGGTCGGCACTCATTTTCATTCTGACGGTTTTGTTCGTGTAAACTAAACATTGTAAATATAGTAAAACGATCCCTCTCGTAACCTTTCGAGGGGGATCTTTTTGTTTTATATCGATAAAAGAAAAAATATTGTAAAATATTCGGGTAGTTGTTGCAAAGGCAGATAAAATGTGATATAATTTATTGTAATTCGATTTTTTTGACAGGAATATGAAAGGAGGCGCCGAAATGGAACTGAAACAACTCGTTTTTTTCTCGTGGAATGAAAACAACACGAAAAAGGGATACCACGTTTTTGCACGTTCAAACGATATAGACGACCGCGATATAAGCACGATAGTAGAGCGCCTCGCGTATCTTCCGCCCAAAAATCTCACCGCATCTGTGGTTGACAAGCTTTCGGAAACCTCGCGTCTGCTCGGATATCCGAAAAGAGGAGATAGCGGTCTTCACTTTGTCGTTCAAAGAGAAATAGACGAAACCTTCCCGACCGATTGCGCGTTTTTTATGCTCCCTTCGGGGCAATGCTGTGTTGCCAAGGTTACATACTGCGGTGTTGACTACCGTCTTTCGGTCTGGGGAAATCATATTATTCACGCGTATATTTTCCCGTATGATGCGAGCATATCTCCCGCATCTGTTCTGCTCACACAGAAATTCAAGACCTGCATACTCCCGAGGGAGCTTGAGGTCTGTGAAACTCAAAGACCGCTTCCGATAGTGGAGATAGATAAGGAATCCGTGTCCTCGCTCGAAGAGCTTGCAAATCTTGTTAAAGCCAAGGGAATAGGCACTCTTTCGAGAATTCTCGATTGCATTTTTGCCGCGCTTGACGAGGATATGGATATTTATATCAACGCCACCGAGCAGGAGATGCTTTTCTGGCTGCTTGCCTGCGAAAGCCTTCTCCCGAGCGATCTCGTGATGCTCCTTTCTTTTTCGACCTGCCGTTTTTCGGAAAACGACGGCTCGCCGTTCAGAATAAAGCATATAATCACAAAGCTCGGAAGTCACTACGCGTATAAGCTTTCAGCATCTGACGAGGACAAAATATCAATAGATCCGAAAAACAAGATCTTTTCCGAAAAGGCGCCGAGGCTCAAGCTTTCAAGTCTTATGGCTTACCTGCTTCTTAACGACCTCGGTGAGGCAGAGGTGCTTCGCGATCTTATCGGTACATATATTAAAACTCACGGCGTTATAGATTCAGACGATATTTGCCTCATATACCGACTCGCGCGTACCGACATATACGACGGTATTACCGAGCTCGAGCTCTGCGGCGCGCTTGAAGGAGTGGTGCTCCGTTCGTTCGGCAGAGAAACTGTCGATAGCGTTATAGAGAAATATCTCGAATATTCTTCGGACGGTATGCTTAAAATCAAGCTCTACGGGCTTCTTGCATCTTACCATTCGAACCCCGAAAAAATAATGACCGATATGTTCGGCCGTATTCTCAAATCGCTTTCCGAGGGGAACATCGAGCACCTTGACGCGCTTTATATGCTAACAGAGGAGGAGTTCGGCAAGGAAACTCTCAGACATATTCTGCGAGATCTCGACGGCAAGAGGCACATTTTTGAACAGGCGATGGCGAATAAGGCGACGAGAAGCTTTTTGTTCAGACTGCTTTTTGCGGGATTTTGCGATTTCGGAGAGCAGTCGTCTGCCGATCTTCTGATCTCCCTTCTGCCCTTTGCGGTGAGATGGGAAGACAGATACGAAGAGGACATTCCGTCCTGCATCACCGAGCTTATATCGGTAGTTGAGTTTGACGAGATGACCTATCGCCGCGTCATATACGGATATTACGATTACTGCCGTACAAGGCCTGAGGAGTTTTCGTCCTGGTGCGCGCTCGTTACGCTTCTTTTTGAGCAGGGCAGAAAGCTGAGCTCTGAGGCGGGACTTTGCGCGTTTATTATGCGCGAGCTCGAAAACGGTATGCTTCTCGAATATATGAAGAGAGGCGATGCCGAGGCATGCCGCATACTTTCGCTTCTTTCCGCACTCAGGAGATTTGGCGCAATATCCGAAAGAATGCATTCGAATTTTATTTACGATAAATTCAAAAGCTTTCTTTCGCGCTCTGTCAACAAAGAGGTTATCTCTTTCGTCGTGAGCGGACTTAAAACCGATAACGAAAGAC
This sequence comes from Eubacteriales bacterium, assembly GCA_045657105.1. GTDB lineage: Bacteria > Bacillota > Clostridia > Oscillospirales > CAG-272 > SIG672. The sequence continues at coordinate 15,422 of JAZOSN010000052.1, read as the reverse complement.
TTATAGAGGCGCTTACTCTGTATGTCGGCACGACCGACAGACGGGGTGTGCTTGATATATACAGGAGTACGGTCGGAGATGAAAAAACGTCGGACGAAGAATTCCTTGCCGCGCTTCACGAGAGCGAGGTACGCTATATCGGAAGAGCGATCCTGTCGGGAAGTATAACGGCGCGCGAAGCATTCATTTCGTATCTTGAAAACTGGTATTCCAAGGGATATTACTGCAAATGCTTTGCAAAAGCCTTTACAAAGCTCGTAAGGGAAACTCCCGACGGCGAGCTCTGGAATTTCCATGTCAGAGTATTTTCTATCTGCAAAGAAGGCTTTTCCTCTTCGCGCAGGAGCGATTTTGAGCTTTGGATAAATTCTCTCGCACTTAAAATGGAAAACTATATCGGCAAAGAGAGTCTGCTCTTCAACCTGCTTTCTCAGGCAAACGAAGCGGCGCTTCAAAACGGCGGTCGCATGCCGAACGTTTGTGAGATACTTCTCGAAACCGAAAACGCGCTTGAAGGAAAGGGAGATATATCTCTTTCTCACGCTCGGATATTTACGGATAAGGCGTCTGAAAACCTGAAAGACGCTTACGTTCGCACCTACGGTACGCGTCTTATCGGACTTTGTGTAAGTGATTTGGACGAAGAAACTATCTCTGCGGCAGTCTGGCTCGCGATACTCACGTCTGACCGCGAAAGCTTCAAAAAACTGATGAAATCTGCACATAAGCTTGGAAGCTCGCCTGTCAGAATAATCGTCGGAAGGGTATTTGACGCGGGAATCGTCGAAAAGGACTCCGATAAGGTCGAGGAAACGCTCGTTTCTCTTGCTAAATATATGAAGATTGCCGATTACGTGTCGCTTCGCAAAAAGGTATTTACTAAATACGGCAAGCGCAAATATAGCGCGATGTTTGATGCGGCAGAAGAAAAATTCGGAATACTATCTAAAAAGAAGCTTGAAAAAGAAGAACAAAAAAGACGGATCTTTTGATCCGTCTTTTCTCTTTTTATTCCTTAACTACCGCTATTCCGAGATCGCGGTATGCCTGCTCGTCGGCAGGAGCGGGGCACTGCGACATAGGCTCGGAAGCGTTCTGTACCTTCGGGAAGGCTACGACGTCGCGCAGGCTTTCTGCACCTGACATTACCATAGTAAGACGGTCGAGTCCCATTCCCGATCCACCGTGAGGCGGAGCACCGTATTTGTAAGCGTCAACGAGGAAGCCGAACTTGGCGTCGATCTCGTCCTTTGTGAGTCCGAGAGCGTCAAACATCTTCTCCTGAAGCTTCCAGTCGGTAATTCTGATCGAGCCCGAAAGAAGTTCTATGCCGTTAAGTACAAGGTCGTAAGCCTTTGCACGGACGGCGCCAGGATCACTTTCAAGAAGGGGCAGGCACTCCTCCATAGGCATTGTGAAGGGGTGGTGCATAGCGTCCCAGTGCTGAGTTTCCTCGTTCCACTCGAAGAAGGGGAATTCTGTGATCCATACAAAGTTGAACTTGTCGGGGATCATCGAAAGCTGCTTTGCGATTTTGAGTCTGAGTGCGCCGAGAACGGGAAGAACTACGCGGTTTGAGTCTGCAACGATAAGTGCAACGTCGCCGCGACGGCAGTCGATCTTGTCCATAATAGCATCGAGAGTTTCGGGTGAAACGAACTTCGTAAACGAGCAGTTCGGAGCTTCGTCAACGAATCTGATATAGGCAAGACCTTTCGCTCCGATACCCTTTGCATGCTCGGTGAGCTTATCTATTTCTTTTCTCGAAAGCTTTTCCGCACCGCCCTTTACGACGATTGCGCGAACGCTTCCGCCGTTTGCGACTGCGCCCTCGAATACGCCGAATCCGCAGGATCTGACAGTGTCGGAAAGATCCTGAATTTCCATATCAAAACGGGTGTCAGGCTTGTCCGAGCCGTAGCGGTTCATCGCCTCGGCGTAGGTCATACGGGGGAGAGGAAGCTCGAGCTTTACTCCGAGTATCTCGTCGAAAAGACGTGCCATAAGACCTTCGTTTATGTTCATAACGTCCTCCTGAGTAGCGAAGGACATTTCAAGGTCTATCTGTGTAAACTCGGGCTGACGGTCGGCGCGAAGGTCCTCGTCACGGAAGCAACGCGCGATCTGAATGTATCTGTCGTAGCCTGCGATCATAAGAAGCTGCTTGTAGATCTGAGGCGACTGAGGGAGCGCGTAAACACAGCCCTTGTGGATACGCGAGGGAACGAGATAATCTCTCGCGCCTTCGGGCGTAGCCTTTATCATCATAGGTGTTTCGATCTCGGTAAAATTGTTCGAGTAGAAATACTGACGCGCTATGCGAGTGATCTCGTTTCGCATAAAAATATTCTTTTGAAGCGCAGGACGGCGAAGATCAAGGTAGCGGTATTTGAGCGCGATCTCCTCTCCGGCGTTGTAGTTTTCTCCAATTTCGAAGGGAAGGGTGTCCGCTTCGGAGAGAATCTTCATTGACGTAGCGAATATCTCTATTTCACCGGTGGGAATGTTCTTGTTGACCGAGGAACGTGCTCTGACGCTTCCTTTTGCCGAGAGAACGTACTCACTGCGGCAGGCAAATGCCTTGTCAAATACCTCTTTGTCACTTGCATCGTCAAAAGCGAGCTGAACTACGCCGCTCTTGTCGCGCAGGTCGATAAATATAAGACTTCCGAGGTCACGGCGACGCTGTATCCAACCGCAAACGGTTACCTCTTTTCCGATGTCGGACGTGCGGAGCTCTCCGCAATATACCGATCTTTTGTCATCTTTCGTAAAAAATTCTGCCAAAATATATCACTCCAAACACTTAATGATTTTTATTTGAAAAATTCGACTATTTTGTCGATTTCTATTTCGTTTTGTGTACTGTCTGCCATACTGCGGAGCTGCGCTCTGCCGCTTTCGAGCTCGCTATCTCCGATGATTACAGTGTATTTTGCACCGATCTTGTCGGCGTATTTCATCTGAGCTTTCAGAGAACGTCCTACGAGATCGCACTCTGCATAAATGCCCTTGTCGCGAAGCGCGCCTGCGAGTCCCGACGCCTTTACGGCAGCCGCCTCACCCATAGATGCGAGGTATACCGCGGGAGAGGTGTCCTTTTCGGGAACCTTTGCGGCAGGAAGCAGTCTGGAAATTCCCATTCCGAAGCCACAAGCGGGAGTAGCAGGGCCGTCGAGCTCGCTTACGAGTCCGTCGTAGCGTCCGCCGCCGCAGATGGTTGACTGTGCTCCGATAGAGCCGCATACGAATTCAAATACCGTTCTTGTGTAGTAGTCAAGACCGCGGACGATCGAGGTATCGACTGTATATTCGATGCCCTTGGCGTCGAGGCACTTTTCAAGAAGATCCATGTGGGCTTTGCAATCGTCGCAGAGATAATCCACCGTTTTGGGTGCACCCTCGGCAAACTTTTTGCATATTTCGCTCTTGCAGTCGAGAATTCTCATCGGATTTGTTTCAAGACGGGTTTTGCAGGTATCGCAGAGCTCGTCCTTACAAGCGGAAAAATACTCTTTGAGTGCGCTTCTGTGATTTCCTCGGCAGTTTGGACAACCGATTGAATTTATTCTGAGCGAAACGTCCTCAATTTCGAGGTTTTTGATTATCGAATTTGCAAGCGCGATGATGTCCGCGTCTGCGCTCGCCGAAGCACTTCCGAAAAGCTCGACGCCAAACTGCTCGAACTCGCGGAAGCGTCCTGCCTGAGGAGCCTCGTGACGGAAGCAGTTGATTATATAGTAGAGCTTTATCGGCATAGTATCCGAGAATTTTTTGTTTTCGATGAGGGCTCTCGCGACGCCTGCCGTACCCTCGGGACGGAGCGTGAGAGATTCACCGCTTCTATCGGTGAAGGTATACATTTCCTTCTGAACCACGTCGGTAGTGTTTCCTACTCCGCGCGAGAAAAGCTCGGTAGCTTCAAAGGTAGGGAAGCGTATCTCGCCGAAACCGTATTTTGCCGCAGTTTCACGGCAGACGTTTTCAACGTACTGCCACTTGCCTGTGGCATCGGGGAAAATATCGAGAGTTCCTTTTTGCTTTCTTATCATAAGACTTATCTATATATCCTTTCGTAACATACTCATTCATATCATTATAACAGATAAAACTTTGCTTTTCAACAGTTTTTGTGAAAAATATGGCTAAATATTGCCGTTTTCACGCTCGTTTATCCGACATACGTGCAGAGTTTTGTCCTTGACGGTGAATTTTACGTCGTACTTTGCATATGCAAGACCGTATATTCTTTCGGGATCGGTGTGGTAAGACGGGCGCGGATCTCCTGCAAGTGCCTCGATAAGAGCGCCTTGCAGATCCTTCGGGATCTGACACAGAAGCTCCTTGGGAAAATCCACCTCGAGGCGGTAATCCTTGGTTACGGCGGTAAAGCCGTCGGTCGCGTCCGAATGAATGTCAACGTAGGGCAGATAGGGCTTTATGTCGTATATCGGACTTTGGTCCATTATGTCGGCTCCGGAAACTATAAGGACCGTTCCGTCGGGAGTTTTCTCAACCGCTTCAAGCCTTACCGAGGAGAGTCCTATCGGATTCGGTCGGTAGGGAGCTCTCGTGGCAAATACTCCGACTCGCGTGTTTCCGCCAAGCCTCGGCGGACGGACTGTGGGTGACCATTTTTCTCCGAAGACTTCGGAAAATCCCCAGATAAGCCACAGGTGAGAATATCCATCTATTCCGCGCAGAGCCTCGGGAATTCTGTAAGCGTCCTCGAATACGATCTTCGACATAAGCGAAGATGCAAGACCGCTTTGTCTTGGCAGGCCGAATTTCGTTGGAAAGTCGTTTCGCACACGCGCGATAACTTTCAGATTTATTTCTTGATCTTTAATCTTGTCCTTGTTCAACATAGCTACTCCGTTTTTATTAGTACACTCTGCATATTTTATCATAAAATAATAAATAATTCAAGGATTTATATCTGTTTCGGCGGATCGATTGTCATGATGTAAGAATTTTATAGGACAATATAATAATTTTCTGTTGACTTTTTATACACGTTTGATATAATATCATAGATGGTATTTTAAATTACTGAAATCTATATAATTTGTGAGGTGCAAAATGAAAAAAATCTTATCGTTTGTTTCTCTTGTTTTGACCGCATTATTTCTCCTAACATGCTTTACTGCATGTAAAAAGCCTGAACAAACGGACGAGCCCGACGAGGATATGGTAGCCTTTGATATAAATGACTATCAGATAATCCGTCCCCAAAGCGTGGGAAGCGATCTTTCAAAAGCCACCGTTGCTCTTCAAAACAGAATAGAAAGCAGTGCAAAGGTCACTCTTGTTGTTTCGGACGACTGGTATGATGAGGGCGAGGACGTAAGCTCCAAAAAGGAGATACTTATAGGCGAAACCGATCGTGCGGAAACTGCGGCGGCTAAGGCGAAGCTCGATGAGATAAATAATAAAAAAGCCTTTATTATCGAGGTAAATGTAAATAAGATAGTAATTCTCGGTAAGAGCGAGGATATTACGATTCGTGCGATAAAATATTTTGCCACGAATTTTGTAAGTACCTCGGCAAAGGAAGGAACGCTTGCAATAGATGCATCGTACAGTGCTCTTAACAAGGCAAATACCGACACTATCATTTATCCCGAAAATCTCGTTGAGTTTTCGATGGGCGCGAAGCACACCGTTTATAGCCACGGGGATCGATACAGCACAAGCACTCTTCAATATCCTACCGCAATCTATTTGCAGTATCAGAGAGATCAGAAAAACAACGGTACTATGATAGCTACTCTCAATTCGAGCGAGCAATTTTACCGTATTTTCAAAAGCACCGACGACGGCAAGAACTGGGCAGAGATCTCGCAGGTGTTTGAAACCAATCCCGAAAACCTCGGAAACAAGGAGCTTCAGGCAGGAAGAATGCCGTTCCTTTACGAGCTTCCCGTTGATATGGGAGATCTGAAAAAAGGAACCATCATTCTTGCGGGAACGTCCAGCCCTGTTGGCGGAACGAATGCAAAGTACGAGAAAACCGCAATAACGATGTACTACTCCACCGACCTCGGCGAAACTTGGAATTATCTTCCGAGCGTTGACTACGGCGAAGGTCAGGTAGACGGAAACGGAGTTTGGGAGCCCTTCCTTATTTACGAGGAAGAAACAGGAAGGCTTTACTGCTTCTATTCGGACGCTACCGAGGACGCAGTTGAAGGAAAGCACGACCAGAAGCTCGTTTACAAATACACGACCGACCGCAAAACGTGGGTGGGAGCAGGCGGCAAGACCGCCCCGACCGACGATCCCTTCGAAGCAGTCGCAAGCAGTAATCACAAGCACCGTCCCGGAATGGTCGTAGTATCCAAGATGACAAACGGTGAATATATACTCACATACGAGTTTGTCGGCTCGAAGATGGACTCTACCAACTCGACCACCTACTATAAGATCGCAAAACGTCTTGACGACTGGGGCGATCCCGCGGATACCGGATACATCGTCAAGAGCGACAAGGGCGAAACCGCAGGCTCCGGACCTTGGAGCGCGTATACTCCCGTTGGCGGCGATAACGGAATATTCTTCACGTTCGCAAGATTCAGAGGCGATTATAAGCACCTTGATACTAGCAGTAATCTGAATGCTCCCGATATATTTATCAGCTTCGATTACGGAAGAACCTACACCACTCTCAAAAATCCTTTCAAATATACTCACATAGCAGACACACAACAGGACCGTACCGGATACAGCGTTATGTTCCTTGTTTCTCCCGACGGAAGATCTGTATATTTCTTCAATAACCCTCCGTACGGAATTACAACGCAGGAGATTTCTGTGATTCGTATAGATATAATCCCGTAATGTTTGTTCTTTGAAAGGAAAAGTACAATGAAAAGAATTAAATCAATTATCGCAGTATTTATTGCCCTTGCATCAATGCTTGCCTGCTTTTCAGCGTGTAACAACGACTCCGACACAGATGGAGATGGAGGCGAAGAAACCGGCGCGCAGCTTGATATAAGTCAGTACAGTATAGTCTACTCTCAGAGAGCATCGAGCGAGCTCCAAGGCTTCATACGCGTTTTTAAGGACAAGATAGAGCACTATACACAGGCATCGCTTCCTGTATCCGACGACTGGTACGATGAAGGCGAAGACGTTGAGAACAAAAAGGAGATCCTCATAGGAGAAACCGACCGCGCGGCTTCGGCAAGCGCGCACGAGGAGCTTGATGCCATAGATAACAGCAAGGCGTACGTCATAAAAGAAACCGGAAACAAAATCGTTATTACCGGAAAGAGCGACGCCGTTGTTTTGAGGGCTATGAAGAAATTTCTCAACAGCTTTGTAAAAACCTCGGCAAAAGAGGGCACCGTTACACTCGAAAAGGGGTTTAGCGCTATTGGTAAAGCGGATACGAGTACACTTATGATGAACAATTTCGTGGAGCTTGATATAAGCAAAAAGTTCAATATATATTCTGACGCTAAGGACACGAGCGGATCGAGCACGATCACATATCCGAAGCTTGTTCAGCTCAGTCATCAGAAAAACGAAGCAGATAACGGAACTCTGCTTGCCACCTTCAACTCGGGAGAGATCTTCTACCGCATAATGAAGAGCACCGATAACGGTGAAACCTGGAAACAGGTAGCACAGGTTCAGGATAAGTATAACCGCGATCTTCAGGGTGGAAGAATGCCGATGCTTTACGAGCTCCCTGTGGATATGGGCGAATATAAGAAGGGAACTATTCTTCTTGCGGGAACCTCGAGCCCTATCGGCGGTTCAAGTGCAAACTATGAAAAGACTGCTATAACTCTTTATGCAAGCACCGATATAGGAAAAACGTGGACCGATCTTCCGAGTATTGACTACGGAGCAGGAAAGATCGACGGTAACGGAATCTGGGAGCCCTTCCTTATTTACGAGGAAGAAACGGGAAGACTTTATTGCTTCTATTCGGACGCTACCGAGGATGCAGTTGAAGGTCAGCATGACCAGAAGCTCGTTTATAAGTATACAAGCGATCTTAAAACATGGGTAGGCAAGGACGGTAAGACCGGTCAGACCGACGATCCCTTTGAGGCGGTAGCATGCAACAATCCCAACTACCGCCCGGGTATGATCTCGATAGCTAAGATGGGCAACGGCGAATACATTATGACCTACGAAATGGTCGGTCTTTCCTGGAATCCGACTCATGCTAAAAGAACTACCCGTCTTGACGATTGGGGAGATATCAGTGACTACGGAACAGAGGTCAAGTCTGTTGACGGACATTCGTTTGGCTCGTCACCCTGGATAACCTGGTCGCCCGTCGGAGGTGAGTGCGGAACGCTCGTAGTTGCTGGCAAGCACTGGGTTCAGAACACTATGGACCAGAAATCCGCACCGAGCATATTCCTTAGCTTTGATTACGGTAAGACGTACATCGAGCTTGAAAATCCGATCGGATATACCATTAACAAAGACAATCGCTCGGGATATAGCCCCTGCGTTATGTTCTCCGCAGACGGAAAGACTCTTTACTATGCAACAAACCCGAATAAGCTTATAAACCCCAATCAAGCGTATATTTCCATGGTTCGTATAGACATTATTGAATAATTTTATCTAACTGCCGGATTGATTATTTATTGGTCCGGCAGTTAAAACTAAAAGGACGGAGGAGAAATAATGAAAAAAATCAGATCCTTTTTCTCTATTTTTCTTGCTTTGACCGCTATTGCAACAGGACTTTTTGCCTGCAACGATACTTCTGACACAGATAATAGCGGCGATAGCGAAAACGGTCTGAACGTAAGCGAATATACGATAGTCAGTTCTCAAACAGCATCAAAGAATATAACAAGCGCCGCCGCCGCTCTTAAAAAAAGAGTGGAAAACAGTGCAAAGGTCACGCTCGATATGAGCGATGACTGGTATGACGATAGTGAGGACGTAAGCTCTGAAAAAGAGATACTTATAGGTGAAACCGATCGCGCAGAAACCGCATCGGCTAAGACGAGGCTTGACGCTATAAACAGTAACAAGGCGTTTATCATAGAGGTAAGTGAAAACAAGATCGTTATTCTCGGTAAAAACGACGATGTGACGGTACGCGCGGTAAAGTATTTTGCCGTGAATTTCGTTTCCACCTCTAAAAAAGAGGGAATTCTTCCGATAGAAAAGGGGTACAGTAAAGCCGATAAAGCAGATACGAGTACGGTTATATTCCCCGAAAATCTCGTCGAACTCAAAATTGGCAAAAAGACGGGTGTTATTTCTCACGACGATAAAATGTCGACAAAGAATTACTATTATCCTACCGCGGTGCAGCTCAGTTATCAGAAAAACGAAGCCGATAACGGAAAGCTTATCGCTACACTCAATTCGAGCGAGCCGCTCTATCGCATTATGGAGAGTAGTGACGACGGAGCAAGCTGGAAGCAGATCGCACAGGTCACCGACAAAGTGAATGCAAATTGCAACGGCGGAAGAATGCCGATGATCTACGAGCTTCCTGCAAGCATCGGGGCTTATGAAAAAGGCACTCTCGTTCTTGCGGGAACGTCGAGTGCAAGTAAGACCTCAAATGAGGAGAAGAGCGCTATCGTCGTTTATTACAGTACCGACGCGGGCAAGACATGGACGGCAGGTCAGAACGTTGATATTGGCACGGGACGTGCCGACGGAGAGGGCGTATGGGAGCCCTGCCTTATATACGAAGAAAAAACCGGCAGACTTTACTGCTTCTATTCGGACGACAGAGGCTTTGATGCCACGGGCGATCACGACCAGAAGATAGTTTATAAGTACACCACCGATCTCGTCAGTTGGACGGGCACAAACGGAAACAATGTACAGAGTGCTCCGTTTGAAGCGGTTGCTTCGTCCGACAGTAATCTCAGACCGGGAATGGTGTCGATTGCCAAGATGGCAAACGGCGAGTATATAATGGTCTACGAGGTAGGTCATATGAGATATAACGACAGTACCGCAACCGTCTACTTTAAAAAATCAAGCTCGCTTGATAACTGGGGTGACGTTTCGAGCATAGGAAAGCCTGTCGTCAGCACCGATAAGCACGCCTTCGGATCTACTCCGTGGTGCGCGTATTCCCCGTTTGGCGGAGATAACGGCATTTTCATTACTACCGGAAGATACCGTGACGACCGTGACGATGATCCGACCGAGCCCGATCTCTTCATCAGCTTCGACTATGCGGGTAGCTTTGTGCAGATCGAAAACCCCTTCGATTATTCGAACACCGACCTGCACCTCGGTAAATTCGGATACAGTCCGTATTTCCTCGTTTCCTCTGACGGAAGGTCTATCTACTATTTTAACACCTCACCCTTCAAGCCTGTAAATAAAACGCAGTGTATTGAAATGGTGAAAATAGATATTATTCCTTAAAAAAAGCCGCTTTTCGAGTATATCGAAAAGCGGGTTTCCTTTTAAAATTCAACGGTAACGATGGTTCCTTTTCCGAGTGTGCTTTCGAGTGAGAGCCTTGCTCCGTGCAGAAGCACGCCGTGCTTGACTATCGAAAGACCGAGTCCGGTGCCGCCCGTTTCCTTCGAGTGACTTTTATCGACTCTGTAAAAGCGTTCAAAGACTCGCTCCTGATCTTCTTTTGCAATACCGATGCCTGTGTCGGTGACCGAAAGCGTTGGGTGATCGGGATCGCCCGAGAGCGAAATTTTAACGTTTCCGCCGCTTTTGTTGTAGGTCAGTGCGTTATCGGTCAGATTGAATATTATCTCGTAAAGTACCGGTCTGATTCCGTTTACAGTCGAATAAATTCCGTCAAATTCAAGACTGACACCAAGCTTTTTAGCCTTGTCGGAAAGCTGGCTTACCACTTTTTCGCAAAGTCCGTATAGCTCGACTGCCTCGAATTCTGCTTTGAGATTTTTTTCGTCAAGACGCGAGAGCTTGATTATATCCTCGATTAGAGTGAGCAGGCGTGACGCCTCTGAGTGTATCTGTGTTGCAAACGCCGGCACATCCTCGCTTCTCGCAACTCCGTTGGATATAATTTCCGCATAACCGAGGATAGTCGTAAGAGGCGTTTTAAGCTCGTGAGATACGTTTGCCGAGAACTCGCGGCGCAGACTTTCGGCTTGCTCGGACGAGGTCACGTCAAGTATCAGAAGCACCACCGAGTATTCCCCGTACGGATTGGTTACGGGACTTGCGGTAAGTCGGTATATTTTTCCCGAACGCTTGATGTTTTCTACCGTCCGCTTGCCCTCGAATGCGCCTTTAAGAATATTTATAACGTCCTCGCCGTTTTTAAGGTCCGTGTAGTATCCCCCGTTTTCTATCGAGAGGATCGCTTTTGCGCTCTTGTTTGCCGAAAGAATAATTCCCTCTGAGGAGATCATAACGATTCCTTCGCTCATATTTGCGGTTATATGGTCAAATTCAGAGCGTTGCCTTGTGAGAGCCTCCATTCTGTCTGCGATCTCCGCGTTCTTTTTCTCTATACTGCTAAGCATAGGATCGAGTTCCTCATAGGTTCGGTTAGAAAGCGGATTGTTAAAACTCAGGTTTCTGAGAGGCTTGCTTATCCAGCGTGAAAGCAGAAACGTGACGAGTACAAGTAGAGCCGTAAGAATAATAAATACCGAACCTGCGGCGAGTATTGGGTTTTCTAAAACTATACCCCCGTCTGCCATAATCAGAGCACCGACAATAAGGGTCGATACTGCCAAAATACTTACCGAGGGTATAAAAATGCTCCAAAATACTCTTCTGCGCATTTTGTGTTACCTCCTTTTTCGGGAAAATAAAGCGTGAAACAGAGTTCACGCTTTTATTTTTATTATTTTTCGGAGATTCGATAGCCAACTCCGCGTACTGTTTCGATCATATCGCCCGCATCTTCAAGCTTTGCACGAAGCGTGCGAATGTGGACGTCTACCGTTCTGGTTTCGCCGTCAAAATCGTAGCCCCAGATCTTTTCGAGTATAAGATCACGGGTGAGAACACTTCCGCTGCTTGCTATAAGCAGGCGCAGAAGCTCGAACTCTTTAAGCGTGAGGATAATCTGCTTTCCGTTTACCCTTACGGTGTGGCTTCTCAGATCTACCTTTATCGGGCCGAGGAAATATTCCTCGCAATGCTCCGATGCACTGCTTCTGCGAAGCACCGCCTTGATGCGCGAGATCATTTCCATAATGCCAAACGGCTTTGATATGTAATCGTCTGCACCGCAGTCAAGCCCGATTATCTTGTCGTATTCGGTGTTTTTGGCGGTTACCATTATTACGGGAGTGTTTTTGGTCGTCGGATTCATACGAAGCTTTTTGAGTATCTCTATTCCGTCCTCGCCGGGCATCATTATATCGAGTAAAATAAGCTCGGGGAGGTTTTCGGATAACGCGGCAAGAAGCGCTCTTCCGTCCTCGAAGCCCTGCGCTTCAAAGCCGGTATTTTTAAGGGTGTATATAACGAGATCGCGTATGCCTTTGTCGTCCTCTGCGTAATATATCAATTCCTTAATACTCCTTTACTTTGATTTGCCGAAAACGCTTTACGCTTCGCTGATAGAATATTTGTTTCTGTATTCGGTGTATTTAATTCTGAAATAGTTGTTATCGCCCGACTTGACGACCGACAGATACTCGTGCGCGTCGAAGTTCTTTTCGGCAACCTCAATTATAGAAACCGCGATGTTCGAGCAGTGGTCGGAAACGCGCTCTACGTTGTTGAGGAAATCAGAAAGAACGAAGCCGTATTCGATGGTACACTGACCTTTTTGAAGTCTTTTAATGTGATTTGCGCGGACCTCTGCGATGATGTCGTCAATAACCTCTTCAAGAGGCTCGATCTGAGTTGCGATCTCTGCACTGTCGTTTGTGAAGGCACTAAGAGTAATGTCGAGAATTTCTCTGATAGCCTCTTTAAGAACTGTGATCTCATGCTGAGCGGTAGGAGAGAACTCGATCTTCTTTTCGTATATTTCCTTTGCAACGTCCGCAAGGTTGACCGCGTGGTCGCCGATACGTTCAAAGTCGCCGATAGTATGAAGGAGCTGAGCGGCACGTCTGCTGTCGGTATCCGAAATACTCTTGCCCGAAAGCTTGACTATGTAAGATCCGAGCTTGTCCTCGTATTTGTCAAGCTCGTCCTCGCTTACAAGAACGTCGGTCATACCGTCGATACTGTATTTGTCGGTAAGGTCTATCGCCTTGACGAGAGTGTTAAAGGATATTTCTGCCATCTTCTTAGTTGTGTTCTGACACTCAGAAAGCGCGAAGGAGGGAGTTGCAAGAAGTCTTTCGTCGATAAGTACCTCGTCTGCCCTTTCGTTTTCTCCGCGAACGACCTTTTCTGCGATCTTGATGAGAAGCTTCGAGAAGGGAAGAAGTACAAGCGTTACCGAAACGTTAAACAAGCTATGAACGACTGCAATTCCGAAAGCATTGATAGGCAGATCGAGTATTGGAGCACGGAAAACGAGATCTATAACATAGTATGCGACCATATATAGAAGTGAGCCGATAAGGTTAAATGAAATATGAAGCACCGAAACACGCTTAGCGTTCTTGCTTACGCCGATACTCGAAATAAGCGAGGTCACGCAGGTACCGATGTTCTGTCCGAGAATGATCGGTATTGCCATTCCGTAGGTGACTCCGCCCGAAAGAGCGAGCGTTTGAAGAATACCGACAGATGCGGCGGAGCTCTGGATTATTCCGGTGAATACCGTACTGATAAGGAGCGCGACGAGCGGATTTTTGAATACCGAGAGGAACTGATCGAAATCGTCACGCTGAGTGAGCGGCTCCATAGCGTCACTCATAAGTGCCATGCCTGTCATAAGTACGGCAAAGCCGACGAGGATAGTTCCGATGTCGCGCGACTTTTGCTTTTTGGAGATCATCAGCATAAGTATTCCGATGAACGCCGCAATAGGTGCAAACGACGAGGGCTTCAAAAGCTTTATGAAGAAGTTATCTCCGTCAAGACCGACGAGCGAGAGAAGCCAAGCGGTGAGCGTCGTTCCGATATTCGAGCCCATAATAACGCTGACCGTCTGTTGGAACTGCATAACTCCCGAGTTTACAAGACCGACGAGCATTACCGTCAGAGCCGAGGACGACTGAATGGCAACGGTTATTCCCGCGCCGAGAGCAAGTCCCTTGATCGGATTAGAGGTCATTTTGCCGAGAGCGCGTTCGAGTCCGCCGCCCGACATTTTTTCAAGTCCCGACGACATTACGTTCATTCCGTAAAGGAAGAAGGCAACTCCGCCGAGAAGGCCGATGATAGCAAAAATGATGTCCATACTTTTCCTGCCTGTAATTTTAAATTTAAAATAATTCATTACAATTTTATAAAATATATATGAACGTGTACATACGGCGGAGTTAAATATAGGTTAAATCTTTATTACCGAAAAATGAACAAAAACAGAGATTTATGTCGAAAACGGCAATACTGCGCTTATTTTATCCGTTACTGCTTTTCAAAAAGTAAGATACTGCTTGAATATTGGCTTAAAATCTGCTATAATGAGTACAGTCAAGTATAAAAAGGAAATAAAAATATGAAAGAACTTGAAATACTCGCTCCCGCAGGGGGAATGCCTCAGCTTGTGGCGGCAGTACGAAGCGGCGCAGACGCCGTTTACGTCGGACTAAAAAAATTCAGTGCACGCGCAAGTGCCGCTAATTTTGACGCCGACGAGCTTAGTGAGGCGGTAAAATACTGCCATACCTACGGCGTAAAGCTTCACGTTACACTCAATACTCTTATATACGAAAACGAATATAGCGAGCTCTTTGATGCTTTGCGTCAGATATGCATCTCGGGCGCAGATGCGGTCATAGTTCAGGATCTTGCAGTTGCAAAATATATAAAGCAGGCCTGCCCTGAGATCGATCTTCACGCCTCAACGCAGATGGCTATACATAACGCCGAGGGCGCCTGTGAAGCCTTCCGCCTTGGATTTTCGCGCGTTGTGCTTGCAAGGGAGCTTTCTCTTGAAGAAATAAAAAATATCAGAAAAAATACTCCGAAGGAGCTTGAACTCGAAGCCTTCGTCCACGGCGCACTCTGTATGAGCGTGTCAGGACGTTGCGAGCTTTCTGCGATGCTCGGCGGCAGAAGCGGAAACAGAGGACAGTGCGCTCAGCCCTGCCGTCTTGATTTTTCCTGCGGAAATATGAGAAACTGCCTTTCGCTTAAAGATATGTCGCATATTTCGAAAATAGCAGAGCTCTCCGACGCGGGGGTCTGTTCGGTCAAGATAGAGGGAAGAATGAAGCGTCCGGAGTACGTTGCCGCGGCGGTGAATGCCTGTGTCGAGGCACGCGAGGGAAGAGAAGCCGACACGAGGCTTCTCCGCGATATTTTCTCCCGAAGCGGATTTACAGACGGTTATCTTACCGGAAAGCGCACGCGTGATATGTTCGGAATCAGAACGAAAGAGGACGTTGAATCCT
>JAZOSN010000051.1:0-14449 GCA_045657105.1 Eubacteriales bacterium | reverse complement strand
GTGACACCGCTCTCAAAAACGTGCCACCGGCACCTTTTTGCTTCGCTAACCCAGCAGGGGGAGTAAGAAACACAAACCGAGGCAAATGCCTCGGTTTTGTGTTTCTTTTTTTCGTTTACTTTGGCTCTCACCAGCAACATCAACGCCTTCTCGACCCGAGGTTGAAAAATATCAACCTTTGTTTTATTGCAAACGCATATACAATATGGTATAATCAAGTCAACAAAGGAGGCGTGTTGTAATGGACAATACAAATATAATTTTAGCCGCTAATATACAAAAATATCGTAAAAAGTGCGGATTTACACAGGAAGGACTTGCCGAGAAGCTGGGCGTGACCTTTCAGGCGGTTTCAAAGTGGGAAAATGCAAAAGCCGCGCCAGATATTACATTTTTGCCAATAATGGCGGATATTTTCGGTTGCTATATCGATGAGCTCTTTGCGAGAGATGTCAAAACAGAGATCCATTATGATCACTGCCCGGAGTTTCCTTGGAATGATGATAATGTTATTCGCGGTGTTGTATGCCTTGGAAGAAAGATTTTGCAAGTAACTGATGGATTGACGGATAAATTCACCTTCGAGGTCATCGGTGATGCCAAGAACGTTCAAAGTGCGTGCCGTGTTACGGTGAACGGCTCGGTTTCCGGCGGATGCAATGCCGGACATGAAGTGAGTGTTGGAGGCAGTGTTTCCGGCGGATGTAATTGCGGATATGGAATTGTGGTTGGCGGAGCATTATCCGGAGGCTGTAACTGCGGAGGTAACATTACTTGCGGCGGAAATCTCTCGGGCGATATAAACTGCGGTGATACCGTAACGGTAAGGGGAAACGTCGAGTCTGATAAAATAAAAGGTAACGTAATCTGCAATTCTTTGAAGTGCGAAAAAATAGAAGGCAATGTTACTATAAATCAAGCGTAGTAATATCGTAAAAACTCGCTTCTGTTAAACAAGATCAAGCCTGAGGTTGATGCCTCGGGCTTGATTTTTCATCTACTGTACTGATTTCGACTTTTCCGATTCGCATTGACTTTTTTATAGACATATGATAAAATATTTACAGATAAATATGTCGAAAGGCGATGATGGCTCTATGATAATCAAACAAAACAAAAAGCAGACAGTTTTATATGCACTGATTACTTTGCCGGCAGTAGTTGCTCTTTCTTGCTTTGTGATTTTTGATTTAAGAAATTTGCCGCATGATCCGGCTGTTTTTCTTGATAATGCATTTCTGTATTGGGTGTTAAAAGGACTGTGTTTGGTGGGCGCTTTCTTTGCCGCCGTCGGTGACGTTTACCTTTTTAAACAGATATTTTCAAAAGAACCTTTGATCGAGATCTGCGACGATTACTTTTATGACAATTCATCTGCTATTTCGCTTGGTAAAATCGTATGGTCTGATATGGAAAAAGTGTATATCAAGGGTGGATTTTTAAATATTATTCTGAAAAATCCCGATAAATATTTTGAAAATAAGAATTGGCTCCAAATGCTAATGATAAAAGGAAATTTAAAACTCGGATACGGTGATGCTTGCATCAGTGCGGAGCGTTTCAAAAAAGACGCGAAAAGATTTGAAGAGGAATTCACCAAGAGAAAAACGATAGATATGTGATGACCTTTAAAAGGGGCGAGTATATGAAAAAGAAAATAAATTTTCAAAAAGCTCTTGACTTCATCCTTTTAATGTGCTATAATCCAAATATCATAAAAATAAATGCGTTTGAACAGGAAAAAGTAGGCTTGGAAAAAGCTTTCAGAGAGTTGCCGGTCGGTGCGAGGCAATAAGCGACGCCAATCCGAATACATCTTGCAAGCAGTGCACCGAACGAAATGTTTTTCAAGTAGGCTGCAACGGGAGTTCCCGTTATAGAACGAGAGTGTTGTTTGACACTTTGCAAGGCCGCGGTCGTGAGATGGCGGCAAACTGAGGTGGTACCACGGGTTTTCTCGTCCTCTGTATTCTAAACGGAATACGGAGGGCGTGTTTTTTTGCCGTACATCGGTTTTTTCTCCGTAATTCCAAACTCAAAAGGAGGTAAAAAAACATGACAGACGCACAACTTTACACAATCATCGCGCTCTGCATTTACGCGGTCGCGATGGCACTCATCGGCTGTATAAGCTACGGAAAATCCAAGACGCTTGATCATTTCCTTATCGGGGGAAGAAACGTCGGCGCGTGGGTAACTGCATTTGCTTACGGAACCACCTACTTCTCGGCGGTCGTGTTCGTCGGATATGCAGGACAGCACGGTTGGAACATCGGTATCGGTGCTATATGGATCGGTATAGGAAACGCAGTTCTCGGTTGTCTTCTTTCGTGGATACTCATTGCTAATCGCACGAGAAAGATGACGAAAAAGCTTTCCGCGAAAACCATGTCCGAATATTTCGAGAAAAGATATGCCTCGAAGGGTATGAAGATCTTTGCGGCGATCATAATTTTCGTGTTCCTCGTTCCTTACTCTGCGGCGGTATACAAAGGACTCGGATCGCTTTTCAGTGCGGTTTTCCCCGGCGTTGATACCTGGGTATGGATGCTTATAATTGCCTGCCTTACCGCAGTTTATCTCGTTGCAGGCGGATACATAGCTACCGCCTACACTGACCTAATTCAGGGAATAGTTATGATAGCCGGTGTCGTATGTCTTATTGTGGCAGTTCTCGGACACGACAACGTTGGCGGAATTACCGGACTTATTGAAAATCTGAAAAACTTCGTTCCTACCGCCGAAGGAGATACGGTTACGGGAGATCAACTTACGAGTATTTTCGGCGGATCGGCCTTCAAGTTCCTGTGTGTAAATATTATGCTTACCAGCTTTGGCACGTGGGGACTTCCTCAGATGATCGGTAAATTCTACGCGATCAAGGATACTGCGGCTATAAAGCGCGGAACGATCATATCTACTATATTCTGCACGGTTATCGGTTGCGGCGCATATCTTATTGGAAGCGCATCAAGACTTATTCTCGGCGGACAGCTCCCCGAGGGCGGAATTGACTCGGTAATTCCCGCGGTGCTTATGGAGGTTCTAGGAAACGGAACTCTTGGAATTATTCTTCTCGCGGTCATTATGATCCTTCTTCTGTCGGCGTCGATGTCTACTCTCGAAGCGGTCGTTCTTACCTCTGCTTCTGCGGTTGCGGTTGACCTTATCCCCGCGCTCAGAAAGAAGGAAACAAAGCCCGAAACTCAGATGCTTCTTACAAGAATCTTCTGTCTTGCATTCGTTGCTTGCTCGTTTATTTTCGCAACTCAGAATATTCCGATCATCGTAAGCCTTATGTCCTTCTCTTGGGGTGTGGTTTCGGGTTGCTTTATCGGCCCGTACATATGGGGACTCTTTTCGAAGAAGATCACCAAGATCGGTGCATATTCGGGTATGATCGCAGGACTTCTCACGGTCGGCGTAACGACACTCGTTATAACTCTCAACTCCGGATTCTCGGCGGCAGTGGCAAAATCTCCCGAAATGGGTGTTGCGGCTATGGCGGTTTCTATGATCGTCGTTCCGCTCGTTAGCCTTATCACTAAAAACAAGGATAAGGAAAGAGTAGAAGAGATATTCGAGTGCTATAACGAAGAATAATTGATAGACAACAAAATAAAACCGCAAGGAATTTTCCTTGCGGTTTTTGTATGCGACAATCAGTCTATCTTCATTTTTTCGCTGTATTCAAGAAGCTTGATCCAGTGTCCGCCGACTACGCTTCTGTGGCGGAATCCGCGAATTGTGGCGGTGTGTGTCCAGAACCAGTCTGTCATAGGGCCACGGCTTTCAGAGGAGTTGTAAGCATCCCAAAGGGGCTCGATGAACTCGATAAAGTCGTCCTTTGATTCTGCAAGAGTCGCAGTCCAGACGAGCCAGTCGCTCTTGGTGTAGAGCGAACGGTTGTCAAGCGGCAGACCGTACTTGTTCATCTTGCGGCGGTAGCTTGCGACCTCGGCGTTTATTGCCGATCTCGGCATAACGTTCGTTCCGAAGAGCTTATCCCAAATGATGTTGTACTTCATACTGAACGTGCCTTCGCGGTCGAATGCAAGGCGGAAGCTTCCGTCCTCGTTTCTTGCACGCTCGATCCAGTCAAGCGACATTTCGTGCGCGATCTTCTTATATTCCTCGAACTTTTCCTCGTTTCCGAGCATTTTATAGATAATTCCGAGTCCGAGAATACCCGAGATTGCTTTGAGTGAAAGGTTGCAGTTGTGCGCGAGATGTCCGGCAAAGTCGTCGGTGCAGAGCTGGTTTTCGGGATCTCTTCCGTTTTCAAAGAGGTACTTTACCCACATTTCGAGCAGATCGAGATTTTCCTCTGCCATCTTCGTATCGCCGCTTGCGATAGCCGCGGCGGCCGCCATAACGAGCATATTTCCGCATTCTTCAACTGGCATCTGGAACTCGTGAAGGAGTTTTTTGCCCTCGTCGGTGTCATGCAGACCGTAGACCTGACCGTTCACCCAAGGATATCTTCCCGCATCGTGAGGAGCGAAGTCGTATTCCCACTTGTCGCTCATACGCGCGAATTTGTATATCGGGCGCATCATACCGAAAACGAGCTCGGGATTGTAGAGAAGGAACATCGGGATCGAGGGATAGCTTACGTCAACGGTTGCCGCGCAGCCGTTAGAGTGACATTCCTTGGATATGTAGAGGATGTCACCGTTTTCGTCAAGCACGAGCTTGTGTGCCGCGCACGCCTGACGGAAGGAGAGTTCAAGAATTTCAGCGTATTTTTCACCGCCCGCGCGGGTAGCGTCGAGGAAAAGACGGTCATCAAATTCGGTGCATTTGACCATAACGTCACTGTAATCCGCAAAAGCCTTTACGATCTCGTCCTCGATCTTCGCACCGTCCTTGTTCCAGTAGGATTTAAGACGATTGCCGAAATAGACTATACTCTCAACGTCGTCGTAAGCGAAGGTGAAGAGTGCTCCGCAGTCTGCGCAGAGAGTGTTTTGGGCGCATACGAAGGTCATATCAGGCTTCGGCTCGTCGCCGGGCTTTGCTCCGGGTATGGGAGTCTTGATCTTTTCGATAGACGTGACCGCGTTTTCACCCTTGGTCGATATGTAAAAATAACCCCAGTTAATTCTGATATCGTCACCGTCGCGTGCAAGGACTGCCTGCGCTTCGGAGCCCATCTTTGCGGACTTGATATCGCCGCAGGAAAGAGTTTCGGCAACGACTTTCTCTGTTCCGCGAAGATTTATACAGATCTCCTCGGAGAAGCAGAGCTTGACCTTTACGTCGTGCTCCTTCTTATCGAGCGATTTGTAGGAAACTTTGAGATAGCTTATCGGACGCGTGAAATAGTAATAATCGTTAATAAGCAGAGGAGTTGTGAAAATAGCTTTCAGCTCAATGCCTGCCGCCTCAAAACGGTACTCGGTGGAAAGAGCGGTGAAATTAAGCTTTGTCTGCTTCATTTCGGGAGTGTCGCATACGCCCATAAAGCGGAAGGTCTGTCCGTCGATCGTAACAAAACCGAGCGCGGTGTTGGGCTTCGTAGTCCAGTGAATGGGAGCTGCGCCTGTAAGACGGTCGGCGGGAGACCATACCGAAAAGTAAGGGTCTACCGTAATAAGCGGCACTGCCGGAGGTCTGAGTTTCATAATGTGTGGTTCCTTTCAAGATATGATTGGTTTATTCTACTAAATTATAACATATTATTTCCCATAAGTCAATCTTATTTGACGATAAAATCAAAAAAGCTGTTGTTTCAAACTTCTGAGTCTTTTTCACTTGACAGTTTGCGCTTAAAATGATATTATATTTAAAGTAAGATTAGTGAAAGGCGGATAATAAAATGACAGACGTAAAAATCAAAATACTTCGCGAAAACATCTCGCTTCCCAAATATGCAACCGCAGGCTCTGCGGCGTTCGATCTCGTTTCGGCATCTGAGGCGCCTATCGTTGTCCCCGCGGGCAAAAGAGTGCTTATTCCTACCGGAATTGCTATTTCGCTTCCCGAAAATACGGTAGCAGTCATCAGTGCAAGAAGCGGACTTTCAGCTAAGAAGGGAATTACCGCCGCAAACGGAATAGGTGTAATAGACAGTGATTACAGAGGAGAGATCTTCTTTTCCGCGGCAAATATTTCAGATGAGGATTATACCGTAACTCCGGGAGAGCGAGTTGCACAGATGATGATAATGCCCGTACTTACGGCAAACTTTATAGTTTGCGACGAGCTTGATGAAACCGAACGCGGTGCAGGCGGCTTCGGCTCGACCGGAAAGGTTTAAGGCGGTGGGAAAATGAAGCTTATACTTGCATCGAAAAGTCTAAGACGCCGTCAAATGTTCGATTCGCTCGGACTCAGCTATGAGGCGATCGCCACAGACGCGGACGAAACGTATAAGGGCAGAATAGTTCCGTCAAGACTTGTCGAGATACTCTCTGAGAGAAAAGCAGAGGCGGCAAAAGCCGATAAAAACGACGTCGTTATCGCCTCTGATACCGTGGTTGCGCTTGGCAACAGAATATTCGGAAAGCCATCTGACAGGCGCGAGGCGTATGAAATGATAAAGGCGCTTTCGGGTACGGTTCATAAGGTTTATAGCGGATACGCTATTCTCCACGGAGATAAAAAGGTCAGCGGTGCGGTCTGCACCAAGGTCAAATTCAGAGATCTTACCGAAAAAGAAATAAACGAGTATATTGATACCGACGAGCCCTACGATAAGGCGGGCGGATACGGAATTCAGGAAAACGGCGGATTTTTCGTTGCCGCGATCAACGGAGATTTCAATAACGTCGTAGGTATGCCGCTCTCTACCATCGAAAGCGTGATGAGAGAAGAGCTTGGCATCTCGCTTCTTGATTTCAGAAAGAAAAACTAATGGATGCTAAACTGAGAAAACACGCCGCAGAAATAGTTTCTCGGCTTGAAAATATCTATCCCGATGTCGTCTGCGCGCTCGAATACAACGGCGAGCCCTGGAAGCTGCTCGTTATGGGACGGCTTTCCGCGCAGTGCACAGATGCGCGCGTAAACATCGTTTGCAGGGAGCTTTTCAGTAAATATCCGACTCCTGAGGCACTTGCGGCAGGAGAGCTTTCGGATATAGAAAAGATAGTGTTTCCTTGCGGACTTTATAGAGTAAAATCCGCCGAGATCAAGGAAGAATGCCGTATGCTCACCGAAATTTACAAGGGTGTTCTTCCTGACAGTATGGACGAGCTTCTGAAATTCCCGGGCGTCGGACGTAAGGTGGCAAATCTTCTTCTCGGGGATATTTATAAAAGGCCCGCAGTCGTGACCGATACACACTGTATCCGTATAAGCGGACGGCTCGGACTTGTTCCCGACGGTGAGAAAAATCCGTTGAAGGTTGAGAGAGCACTTTCCGCTATAATAGACGAGGAAAAACAGAGCGATTTCTGCCATAGACTCGTCTGGTTCGGGCGCGATACCTGCCGTGCGAAAAATCCTCTTTGCGATGAATGTCCGCTTGCCGATATTTGCAAAAGCAAAAAGGCAGGCAAGGTTACTTAATACATTATTTACACTTTTTTAAAATGCCTTTTATTGCTTATAATAAGTATATAATGCTATAATTGTAATGATAATAAAATTGCGGCGTATATATGCGGCATTATTTACGGAGTGGACTTGATTATGACGACAGAAACGGTAATATGGTGTATCGCGATAGGAGTAGTTCTGGCGATCCTTTGTACCTACTATAACAGAACCGTTCTCGGCGGCTTTGTGCGTACGCTTATAGCAAGCGGAGCGCTATCTGCCGATTCTGCTATGACTCTTAGCGAAGCGGGATATGATAAAAACGCCTTCGTTAAGCGCGAGCTGACAAGGGGAGGTATGTTCAGAAAGATAGTTTTCGAGATCGAGGATGAGATAATGATAGCCTCTGAGGGGCATTCCTTCTCGGCAAGAACCAAGCCTGTTGATCTTGCAACGGCTCGCTTTTACGTTGCCGAGGAGAATAGAATAATGGCAGAGATGCGCTACGATAATAAAGGCGCGGACGTTTTCGGTGTCGTGACCTCGATAATTATTATCCTCGCACTTGCATACGTTGCAACTCTCTTCGTTCCGTACGTTCTCGGATTTTTTGCATTTTGACTTTATAAATAAAACGATAATTTCGGACTTTTGAAAGTGAGGAATAGCTTTGGCAGATGCAAAGGTGCGCGGTACTTCGGTATCCGCTAAAAAGATAAAGAAAATAAAAAAATTCTCGCCTACCAAATACCTTATAGCTATTGCGGTGTTTGCGATAGCACTCGTGCTTGCGCTCGTCGGTATTATTCACCTTTCGGGTGTACGTTACGTAAAGTATGAGATAGAGGATATGACCGTCAAATTCCTCGGCAAGGTCAACTCAAACGGAGAATATATCTCGGGCGACGTATATTATTCGGACGGAACCAAGGCAAAGTACTCGTATGACGCGACGACTCAGAAGGCAAAGCTTTCGTATAGCACGGGTGACGTTTACGAGGGAGATATAGAGATGTTCCTGCGGCACGGAACAGGAACTGTTATATATAGCGATACGAGCATTTATACGGGGCAGTTTCTGTACGACACCATATGCGGAAACGGCACCTTTTACTACGTAGGGGGTGACATATACGAGGGCGAGCTCGTTGACGGACTCAAACACGGAAGCGGGGTTTACACCTGGCCTCTGAACGCTGACAGAAAAGGCGATAAATACGAGGGCGAATATCATAAGGATCTTCGCAACGGCAAGGGAACCTACACCTGGGCGGACGGAACGGTCTATACGGGTGATTACGTGAACGATATTAAAAGCGGTAAGGGAAAGATGATCTTTACAAACGGCGACGTTTACGAGGGTGATTTTGCAAACGACGTCCGCACGGGCGAGGGAACGTATACCTTTGCAAACGGCGACGTTTACGTTGGTCAGTTCCAAAATAATCAGATAACCGGCTATGGCGTATATACATGGGCATCGGAAAACAGTACGATCAAGACCTACGAGGGATATTTCGAAAACGGAGTGCCGGTAACAGTTCCGGAAGATAAATGAAAACGAAAGCAGAGCATTTTGCTCTGCTTTTTAAATTTACTTGCTTATTTTTTTCATAAACGCTAGTATCGCCTTTGACGAATTCTCCGAAACCTTTACGCAGTATGCCGGAAAATCTTCGGGGGAAGCGTTGTCGGCGTCGTCCGAGATGGCTCTCACGACGAGAAATTGGACGCCGTTTACGTAGCATACCTGACCTACCGCCGCGCCTTCCATTTCGCAGGAAATAGCTCCGAAGGATATCTTTATCTGCGCCTTTTTCTCGCCCGATGCGACGAACTGATCTCCCGATGCAATAATTCCGATCTCGCTGTTTATTTCAAGCTCTTTAAGACAGTCCTGCATAACGAGCGCAGAGGGAAGATCGCTTTCTATCTCAACTGTGTTTATTCCCGAGATAAGACCGGGCGGATCTCCGAGCGGAGAGGTGTCCATATCGTGTTGCACGACAGCCGATGAGAGCGCGATATCACCAATGCGGAGATTTTCTGAAAGATTTCCTGCAACTCCGGTGTTAATTATAAGATCGGGTGAAAAGGAAAGTATCATAGTCTGCGCGCAGATGGCGGCAAAGACCTTTCCGACACCGCATTTTGCGGCAACTGTTTCGATACCGCAGATACTGCCGCAGTAAAAATCAAGACTGCCGCACTTTTTCACCGTCAAAGAGTCAAAAAGTCTTGTGACCGCGTCAAGCTCGCAGTCCATAGCGCATATAAATCCGACCTTTTTTACGCTTTTGCGAAGGGAAGCAAGAGCAGTGGTAATATCTCTGTTATTCATATAAAAAGCTCCAATTTTCCTTTGAATTTAAGACATCAAGGTATCTTTTTGCTTCGGCTTTTGCCGCCTCGAGCGATAGATTTGCATAGTTTCCGCATTCGATCGGCGATCTTCCGAATATCTCGCCATCGTGTGCGATTATCTTTTCGAGAGTGTCCTTTACAAGCGAAAGTATCTCGTCGTTTTCCTTTTCTCTTATAAGAAGATAAAATCCGGTCTGACAGCCCATAGGACCGAAATAGATAACGTCGTCCGCAAAGGACGAGTTTCGCACGTAGGTTGCAAACATATGCTCAAACGAGTGCATGGTCGCGTTGTCCATAAGATCTCCTGTGTTCGGAATTCGCGTTCTCATATCGTAGGTTACGACGTCGCCGTCGCGGCGCGAAATATATATGCCGGGAAGCAGCTTTTCGTGATTGACAGTAAAGCTTGCTATTTTTTTGATAGAGTTCATTTGAAGCCTCCGAAATATTTTGACTCATATATGTTACCATAAAGAAAGAAAAAAGTCAAGAAGGACGAAAAAATGCCCGTGGGAGCACCACGGGCGTTTTGACTAAATTTCCTCAATCTCAATATAAAAGAGCGAGTTCTTCTCGACGTTTAGTATCGGGCAGTAAACCCCTACGGTGATGATCTCCTCTTTTACAAGCTCACCGTCGTGAGATGAGTCAAGCAGATAGAAGGACACCTTGCTTCTCTCGCCAAGTCCTGAGATCTCTGCCTTGTAGATCACCTTGCTGTCCGCGTTGTCGTCATCGTTGTAGCTTACGATGAAAAAGCCTTTTTTGCCGTTTTCGCCCTTCGCCGCAACGGCATATATGTTATCTCCTTCGACCGTGCTTTCGGTTTCACTTCCCATGGCGTAAAGCTTATTAAAGAAATAGAAGGGATAGTATTGCTTCATTCTCTCGTTGAAATCGTTGAACATTCCGTTCCATATCGTCGGACGTGCATCGTAATACATAAGCATATCAAGACGGCTCTTCTGCCCAACTGCCATAACCGACGCAACGAACGCGCTACCCTTGGACGAGCGCTGCACCTTGAAGCCGTACGCGAAATCAGGACCTCTCCAAGCCTTGACGTAGTTCCATTCGTTAAGAATACGCTCACACTTCATATCGTATTTGTCGAGTATAGCGTTTACGTCGCCTATTCTTCTTGCATAGTCCTCGGGACAGGTGCCGTAGCAGTGATACGAGAAGAAATCGAGAGGCGCATCGTGCTCTTTAACGTGTTTTATAAACGCCTCGTTGTACGACTTTTTCGGGCCCGTAACTGCCGGACCGCCTATTTTAAGATGCGGGAAGCAGGCTTTTAGATGCTTTGATGTGACCGTGTAAAGCTCAAAAAACTGCTCGTCTGTTCCTATCCAGCATTTGTCGGTAAGGTCGGGCTCATTCCAGATTTCCCAATAGGTGATCTTGTAATTAAATCCGTCAGCCCAACCCTCGGTATAGTGTCTGATTATATGCTCGCAGATCTTCGCCCATTTGAGTGGGTCAGTGGGAGCGTAGATGTTGTATTTTTTGACCTCGTGTTCTATCTTATTGCCGAGACGGTAAAAGACCTCAGTGCCGACGCTGTTTATCTCCGAGAGATATTGGTCGGTGCAGGCGAAATCGTAGGATTCATCGTCGTCGACGTCAGCATCAAAATTCGGAAAGACCGCCGCGATATCGACTGTGTGATATCCACCGTATCCGGGGTAAAAGGATGCATCGTGTGTCCTTGCGAAGGGAATGCCTGCCGCGACGAAATCGTCGGAGTTGCTTGTTCCTATTCTAATTGACGGCCCATTGTTGACCGCGTGCATTGGCTTTATCTTTCCGACGGTGCTTTCGGAATTGAATTTGATCGTCTTCATAAAAACTCTCCTTTCGCCTGCAAAACCAAGCTTATTTATATTTTATACTAAGCGTCGAGAGCTTTCAATCATTAAACTGCACAATAAAAATAGAATTTTTTTGACCAATTTGACTAAACCTATTTACAAAAATATTAAAGAGGTGTATAATGATTTGGATAATTTGGAAGGCTCTGATTTTGCCTTGATTTCGAAAGGAAAATAAAATGCTTATAATATCACTCAAACAAATGGCGGTGCTTGCGATCTTTATGATTATCGGCTTCGCCGTCGCTAAATTAAAGGTAGTAGGGAAGGATGCCTCGGGCGTGCTCTCTAAGCTTGAAAATACGGTGTTTATTCCTGCGCTCGTAATGGGTACGTTTATGAGTAATTTCACCGCAGAGAAGCTCGGGGCTACTTGGAGAATACTCCTGTTTTCGACGGTAATAGTACTTATAGTTATTCCGATAGCCGTTCTTTGCGCCAAAATTGCAAGCAAAGATAATTACATCAGAAACATCTATACCTACGGACTTACCTTTGCTAACTTCGGTTTTATGGGTATCCCGATCGTCAGTGCGCTCTTTCCCGAGTACGAGATGTATTACATAATCTTCACCCTGCCGCTCTGGACATTTATCTATGTCTGGGGAGTTCCGTCGCTTCTTATGGGAGAAGACAACCACTCCTTGAAGGATAAGCTGAAAGCACTGGTAAATCCGATGTTCATCGCGCTTCTGATAGGTGCCCTTATCGGAATTTCCGGAATAAAAATGCCTGATTTCATAACGAGCGTGGTCGATACCTGCGGTGACTGTATGTCGCCGATCGCTATGATAATCACCGGTATAACCTTTGCAAATATGGATATAAAAAAGGTGCTCGGCAATAAAGGACTGTACTTTATAACCTTCGTGCGACTCGTCGTTTTACCGCTTGTGTTCGGCGGAATATATACGCTCGGCGTGAAGCTCTTCTCGCTTGATATTCCTGCTTATTATTTCGTCTGTATGCTTTGCTCACAGGCGATGCCGCTCGGACTCAATACGGTGGTAATTCCTGCCGCGTACGGCAAGGATACCTCAGTAGCGGCGGGTATGGCGCTCGTTTCGCACCTTATATCTGTAATAACGATACCGATAATTCTCACGCTTTTCGGACTTTAAAAAAAATCACGTTTCTGCATCGCAGAAACCGGATTTTTTAGTTTATTTTGAACTCATTTGTGCCTGTGGCAATATCGAACGGCTTTGAATTTATTATGAGCGTGTAGGGCGCATTTGATCTTACTCGGCAGATATCACCCTTTGCCAGAATGTCTGTGACCGTACTGCCAAAGCGCAGATTTTTTATGCCGATCTCACCGGAAAATTCGCTCGGTTTTGCCCACTCGACCGTGTTCTGGACGGCGTTTATCGAGTGAAATCCCAAAACGTATTCGATGTATACCGAGATAGGACCGAGAGCAGACCAACCGCAAAAATCGGGACGCACGAACTTGTCGCCCTTTGGCGTAAGGGCAGGGGAGTGGCTTTCGGGAGAATAGCATTCCCAGACGGTGTGCGGCTCGAACTCCTGATACGTGAGAAGCATATGCCTGAGTATTTTGTGCGCCGCCTCGTGTGCTTCTTTGAAATAGCCGTATTCGGCAAGCCCTTTCAGGGCCGCATAAGCGGTCGGAAGCCAGAGTCCGCCTCGCCAATAGCGTCCGTCGGGATAGTAGTCGCCGTCATTTCTTGCCAGTGTTACAAGCGGAAGATCTCCGCCGAAGGTGTTTGGATCGGACAGTAGCTTTACAAGTGCCGCCGCCTGCTCGTCTGACGCTATGCCTGCACTCAGTGTCCAGTATGAGGCAACCGTCATTACCTTGCAGAACTCGCCGGTTTTGCAGTCAATATCGTAGTAGAACTTGTCGTTTTCGTCCCAATAAAGACGGTTTACGAGCTCTTTTTTCTCTTTGTATCTTTCCGACCATTTCGCCTCGTTTTCACTGTCGCCAAGGACCGCGAAAAGCCTTGCAATGGTTCTTGCGGACAGTGCCTGCTGACATAGCGCGTCTATCCATAAAAGGTCGGGATTACTCGGTCGCTCGCTTCCGTCGCGTGCGGCTTTTCTTCCGCGCGGAGTGTTGTCCATTCCCGAGCGTCCGCCCTCCCAACGGTAGCCGTTTTCCTCGGCTATAAGGCAGGTCGGAAGATATACTCCGCGAAGCTTTGTCGGCTCTTTGAGGCTCTCGAACCACTCGTAATGCTTTTGCAGATACTGTTTTTCGTAAAGAAGCTCTTTTAAATGCCCAACGTCGCCGCTCATCAGAAAATTCTCGTATTCACCCCAGGCGAAAAGCGGGGGATTGTCGGCTATATGAATGTAAATGTCATTTTCCTGACCGGGAATTGCACGCGTCCATTTCGGCTCTTTTTCGGACGGAATTATTTTCGGAAGCGATTTTTCGCCATAGAGCACCTCGTAGAAATTGTTGAAGGTTTCTACTCCGGGGAAAACGTCCTGCGCGAACTTGCAGAAAAGCGACATAAAGCAGCTGTCCCAGATCCAGACCTGAGTGTCGCAAAGACTCTCGTCCATGTACGGAGTCTGCGGCATACCGGGAATATCCTTGACGTGCGAGCGCGCAAGCTCCCACGTTTTAAAATAAAAATCCTCGTATTCGGGAAAATCCTCGCAAACGGGAATCGGTAAACGGTTCTTCCAGTTCGTCGCCCTGAAATCCTTTTTCATTATTTTACCTCAATGATGTTCTTTTCCTTCAA
>JAZOSN010000050.1:0-17893 GCA_045657105.1 Eubacteriales bacterium | reverse complement strand
TTTCTCGCCGCTTATTGCAAATCCCAAGAGCCTGCTTATGGGCGCAGGCGCACAGCTCGGAGTTTTCGTAGCCTTCGCAGGCGCGATCATTTCGGGAGTGTTCTCGCTCTGTGAGGCGGCGTCTATCGGTATTATAGGCGGCGCGGACGGACCTACGGCAATACTCGTTACCAAAACGCTTGCTCCACAGCTTCTCGGAGCTATTGCGATCGCGGCTTATAGCTATATGGCGCTTATCCCGATGATCCAGCCTCCGCTCATGAAGCTTCTGACCACAAAAAAAGAGCGAAAGATCAGAATGACCACACTCCGTCAGGTTTCTAAAACCGAGAAGATCCTCTTCCCGATAATAGTTACGGTCGTCGTAGGATTTATAGTTCCGGATGCGCTCTCGCTTATCGGTTGTCTTATGTTTGGTAACATACTTAACGTGTGCGGAGTTACAGACCGTCTTTCCAAGACCGCTCAAAACGAGCTTATGAACATCGTTACTATCTGCCTCGGCATCAGCGTAGGCGCGACGGCAAGTGCGGAAAACTTCCTGCGCCTTGAAACGATCCTTATAATCTGCCTCGGACTCGTAGCGTTTGCTATTTCGACCTGCGGCGGACTTATCACCGCAAAGATAATGAACGTTCTCTCGGGCGGAAAGATCAATACTCTTATCGGATCGGCAGGTGTTTCGGCAGTTCCTATGGCGGCGCGCGTTGCTCAGATCGAAGGACAGAAGGAAGATCCCTCGAACTTCCTGCTTATGCACGCGATGGGACCGAACGTTGCAGGAGTTATCGGCTCTGCGGTTGCGGCAGGCGTGTTCCTCTCGATGTTCAGATTATAAGTTAGTTTAGATTTCTTAACACAGAATCGGAAAGTGAGATATAAAATGGCAAAAGTAAAAATTTGTGAAACAGTCCTGCGTGACTCGCATCAGTCGCTTATCGCTACCCGTATGACTACCGAAGAGATGCTTCCTATACTGAAAGCTCTCGATGAGGTAGGATACCACTCGCTCGAAGCGTGGGGCGGCGCGACCTTCGACTCCTGCCTCCGTTTCCTTAACGAGGATCCGTGGCAAAGACTCCGCACCATCCGCGATAACGTAAAGAATACCAAGCTTCAAATGCTTTTCAGAGGACAGAATATTCTCGGATACCGTCACTATGCGGACGACGTTGTTGAGTATTTCGTTCAGAAATCAATAGCTAACGGTATTGACATCATTCGTATATTCGACGCTCTTAACGACGAGCGCAACCTTCGCACCGCTATAAACGCGACCAAGAAGGAAAAGGGACACGTTCAGGTCGCATTCTCATATACGACCGGTCCCTGCTACACCACCGAGTATTTCGTTGATTACACCAAACGCCTCGTTGATATGGGTGTTGACTCGATCTGTATCAAGGATATGGCAGGACTTCTTAAACCCTACGCGGCAGAGGAGCTTGTAAAGGCTCTCAAATCCGAGATCCCGAATCTCCCCGTAGAGCTTCATACACACTATACCGCAGGTCTTGCATCGATGACCGCTCTCAAAGCTATCGAGGCAGGCTGTGATATTATCGATACCGCAATTTCGCCGCTCGCACTCGGAACCTCTCAGCCCCCGACGGAGCCGATCGTGGCCGCTCTCCAAGGCACGCCCTACGATACCGGACTTGATCTTGAAAAGCTCAACGTCGTCGGAAAGCACTTCGAGGCGCTTCGTGAAAAGTATCTTGAAAACGGACTTCTGAATCCCAAGGTGCTTAAAGTTGACGTCAACGCGCTTCTTTATCAGGTTCCCGGCGGAATGCTCTCGAACCTCATTTCTCAGCTTAAAAATCTCGGAAAGAGCGATAAGCTCACCGAGGTACTTGAAGAGGTGCCGAGAGTCCGTGCAGATGCGGGATATCCTCCGCTCGTTACTCCCTCCTCGCAGATCGTCGGAACACAGGCAGTGTTCAACGTGATCGCAGGACGTTACAAGAACGTAACCAAGGAGTTCAGAGGACTTATCAAGGGCGAATACGGTCAGGCTCCGATGGAGATCGATCCCGAATTCAGAAAGCAGATCATCGGCGATGAAGAGCCGATCACCTGCCGTCCCGCGGACAATATTGCTCCCGAGCTTGAAAACCTCAAAAAGAAGGCTGCGGATTATATCCAGCAGGACGAGGACGTTCTCTCCTACGCGCTCTTCGAGCAGGTTGCGGAAAAGTTCTTCGAGAAGCGTCGCGAAACTCAGCTCGCTCTCGATACCGAGAATGCAGATCCCGACGCGAAGATCCATAGCGTCTGAGTGAAAGTAATATAAAAAAACTCCCGAATTTCGGGAGTTTTGTTTTTATCAAAGTTTTTGGAGTTCAAAGAACCTTTTTTCAAAAAGGTTCTTTGTTGTTACAGGTTTTGACTTCGCATTTTATCGTTCTGAATTCAAATGCTTATAGTACCAACGCGTTGGATTTTCGTATACGTATTTCCTGCGCGTTTCGTAATCTTCTCTGTCACGAACGATATGCTCGCTGTATCCTCGTTGAAAAATGTCATATCCAATTTCCTTGTTACAAAACCGTTTAAATGTAGAGACGATATGAGGCAACATCTCATTGGTAGGGGTCGGCGCCCTCGACGACCCGACCTCTCGTGTTACGTATTCATCGGGATAAAGAAAGATAATGGCGTGAATATGGTCGGGCATAATAACATAACCGTCTATTTTTACGCCGGGTATATTTTGGCTTGACAGCAAATATTTCTCGGCTGTTTTTCCAATTTCAGTTAATTTTATTTGCGGTATTGACGGGTCGTCGTGGGCGCCGACCCCTACCGACGGTTTGATGATGTCTGAAAGTATTCTTCTGTCCTTGGTGCATATCGTTACAAAATAAGCACCCTTGGAACTGTAATCATATTTTTTGAGCCGCAAGTCTTTTCTTTTAGGCAAATCTTTTTCTTTATCCATTTTTATCACCAGCATCATTATAACACAACTTGGCACAGGAAGCAAGAGCTATATTTTGATTGCATCTGAGCGATATTGAGCAAAATAGAATTGGCGCGATACTCCGGTAAGAGCGTCGCGCCAATCGGGATTGTTATTTATTTAATAACTTTCGGCATCAACCGCCGGGAAGGAACTTCATTTCGACCCTTACGGTCTTGCCCGACTCGTCGAAATAAACGAAAAGTCTGTACGGATCGGCGGGGTCTATATATCTGTGACCTTCATATACCCACTCCACAGTATCTTTATCAAAGAGAGCGTTTTCATAATTTTCTTTTTCGGCGTGGGAAAAGAAAACGGCTTCATCCGACTTATCTGCATAATAGTGCGGATACCCGAATTTTTCAAAAATTTCTTTCTTAGTGTACGATCTGCCTCTTTCTACCCGTTTGCAGATCCTTTCCGCCTTCTCGTAAGTTTCTGTCGTACGCATACCTTCTGCTATTTCGGCAAGAGCAAAAAGACCGATCGCGGCGAGCAAAATGAGCGAAAGTATGACTATAAACACATTTCTTATCTTCCTTGCCACACTATCACGTCCTTTTTTGTCAAAGTTTTCGAAGATTCCAAAGAAACTTTTTCAAAAAGGTTCTTTGGCGTTTCCCGAGGAGCAGAGCCCTTTGGTCATCTGTTCTTTACGATGTAGTTCCAGCTGTCGCGGCACATCGAGTCGAGGTCAAGCTTTGCTTCCCAGCCGAGGACTTCCTTCGCCTTGTCGGTAGACGCATAGCAGGTCGCAATGTCGCCCGGACGGCGGTCGCCGATCCTGTAATTTACCTTAACGCCGTTCACTCTCTCGAAAGCGTTTACAACGTCGAGAACGCTGCTTCCTTTTCCGGTGCCGAGGTTGACGGTGAGAACGCCCTTGTTTGCTTCAAGGTGTTTAAGAGCCGCGATATGACCTATCGCAAGGTCAACTACGTGGATATAATCGCGCACGCCGGTTCCGTCGGGGGTGTCGTAGTCGTTTCCGTAAACGGTCAGACAAGCAAGACGGCCGTCTGCAACGCGGCAGATATAGGGCATAAGGTTGTTCGGAATTCCGTTGGGATCCTCTCCGAGGAGTCCGCTCTCGTGCGCGCCGATCGGGTTAAAGTAGCGAAGAAGAGCCACCGACATATCGGGATTTGCAAAGGCGATGTCGCTGAGCATTATCTCCTGCATGAACTTGGTCTGTCCGTAGGGGTTGGTTGCGGAGGTGGGCATGTCTTCGGTGTACGGAGCGATATTGTTCATTCCGTAAACGGTTGCAGAGGAGGAGAATACGATCTTCGAGCAGCCGTATTTCTTCATAACCTTGCAGAGAACGAGAGTTCCGAAAATGTTGTTCGAGTAATATTCGAGAGGCTTTGCAACGCTTTCGCCGACCGCTTTGAGTCCTGCGAAGTGGATAACTGCGCCGATCTCATTTTCGGAGAATATCTTTTCGAGAGCCGCCTCGTCGCAAATGTCGTCCTTGTAGAACTTCGGACGTACGCCGCATACAGCCTCGATGTTATCGAGAACGCTTTCCTTGGAGTTTATAAGGTTATCAACGATGACCGGCTCGTATCCGTTCTTCACGAGCTCAACGACTGTGTGAGAACCGATGTATCCGGTTCCGCCTGTTACAAGAATTTTCATTTTATTTTTCCTTTCCTTTTGGAAATTATTTAACTGTTTTTACCCGAAACCGAGCCTGTAAGCCGGGTTCTGTCGGAGCCGGCGGGACTCTGCCGACTCTACGCTGTCATCTATCTTGTCCGTACGTTGCCGTACAGCTCTGCGCCGCCCGAAAAAACGCGCCGTGCAAGCGCCGCCGCGAGGCGGCGATCTTCGGGTGTTGCACCGGATAGGGTTTACATTGACGCACACCGTTACCGGTGTGCCGGTGAGCTCTTACCTCGCCTTTCCATCCTTGCCCTCCCTGAAAGAGAAGGCGGTTTATTTCTGTTGCACTTTCCCTGAGGTCACCCTCGGCGGACGTTATCCGTTATCCCGCACTACGGTGCCCGGACTTTCCTCACGGTAATACCTTACGGCGACATACCGCGCGACAGCACAGCTCGGTTTCCGATAAATATTATATATCACATTTTCACGTTTGTCAAATGAATTTTGAACAAATTAAGATCGTTTTTACGAAAAAATCCGACATTTTGGTCATATGACGATAAAATTTGCGAAAAACAGGCAAAAAAGTTAACACCGTGTTCACACCGAGAGGTTAATATATAAGTGCAAAGTTCAAAGTTCAAAGTGCAAAGTTTCGGAGATTTTTATGTTTTCATTAGGTCATAACACCAAGGCGCAATATCCGCGTGAGAATCTTCTCGTCGCATTTATCCGCGCGATGGGCTTTTTCCTGTTCTATTATACGGTGCGAACGGTCGTTTTTACTTCCGCAAGCATCTTTTATGCATTAAAATATCATAATACCGAAGAGGCGTACGCGGCGTATATGAATAGCGCGCATATGCTCTCTTTTGTGAGCGCGGTAATAATAGTTCTGTCGCTTGCTCTCTTTTTTGCATCGCAGAAAAAGAGCGTAGCCAAGGCGTTTTATATAGGAAAGCCGAAGGCGTCTACTCTTGCACTCTGCTTTGCCATTGGCATCTCGCTCAATTTTACCGCCACCTATATCATATCACTCCTGCCGAAAAAACTGCTCGAATCTTACGGCGAGGCAACCGAAGGACTGTCCGACGGTCATATCGTCTGGTATATCCTTGCGGCAGTGATAATGGCGCCCATTGTCGAGGAGCTTATCTTCCGCTCGATGATGCTTTCGCGCTTTTCCATGGCAGTTGGAAACACTGCGGCGATAATTTTTTCTTCGGTCATATTCGGCGCAATACACGAACATATCGTCTGGTCGAGCTACGCGTTTGCTATCGGACTTCTTTTCGGAGTGATCTTCACAAGATCGCGCTCTCTTCTTGCAAGTATCGCGGCGCATCTTGGATTTAATATCGTTTCGATCACCGCGCGCCTTGACGGACTTTCCGAGCAAACTGCCCAAATACTGAGCAGAGTGCTCTCGGTCGCGCAGGTCGTATCTATCCCGCTGTCGGCACTGCTTGTTGTGATCTTTATAAGAAGCATGACAACCTCTGCCGATAAAACCCCGATAGGTATCGAGGAAATTTAAAAACAAAGGACTTTTGATATGTCAGAAAATCTCGTAAAGCAAAGACGCGCTTTTCTCAAAAAGCGTTTTGTATCAAGCATAATTCAGTTAAGCGTCGTCCTTGTGTGGACGGTCTATAACTGCATCGCCGAAATCTTTTTCGCGTCGTCGGCGCTTCCCGTGTCGTTCTATATTCCGCAGTTTATAAGCGCGCTTGCAAAGAAAAACTCGGCGAGCGGAGCGAAATTTGCGCTTCTGATAATTCTCGCAGTTGCTATCCTGATCTTCCTTGCACTCTGCCTTGTAATGTCGCGCAAAAATTACCGCATCGTGGGATTTCTGAATTTTACCGTTTCTGCGGACATAGTTTTACTTATCTATATCGCTCTGCAAAGCCTTGCGACAAAGAGTTTCAGCATCTCAATCGTAATAAACCTGCTTTTTCATATCTGGCTTCTCGTGCTTGCGATAAGACTCCGCCGCGCCTGCGAAGGACTTGAAGTTCTGCCCGAGGGCGACGGGAAATGACAAAGGAATACAGAACTAAAAAACTCCCGATGTTCGGGAGTTTTTTTGATGTGTTCGTACTGTTTTTTTATTCATCAAGCAGAACGGGAAGGATCATCGGACGGCGCTTGGTCTTTGAATAAATGTACCTTGAAAGGTCGTCCTTGATCATATTTTTCAGACGCGCCCAGTCGGAAATGCCTCTGTCGAGCGCGTCGTAAAGCGTTTCGTATGCAAGACGGCGAAGCTCGGTGATGAGCTCCTCTGACTCGCGCATATAGACGAATCCGCGAGTGATGATCTCAGGACCGGAGAGTAGAAGCTGCTCTTCGAGTGAAACCGAAGCTACGACCACTATAATTCCTTCTTCTGAAAGATGCTTTCTGTCGCGAAGGACGATGTTTCCGACGTCACCTACACCCGAGCCGTCAACAAATAGCGCGCCCGACGGAACGCTACCGCTCCATTTTGCGCTTTTTGCCGAGATTTCGAGCACTTTTCCGGTTTCGCCGACGAATATCGTGTTTGCGTCCTGTCCCATGGATTTTGCAACGTCGCGGTTTGCCGCGAGGTGCTTGTGCTCTCCGTGGATAGGCATAAAATATTTAGGTTTGACGAGCGCGTGCAGGAGCTTGATCTCGCCCTGACAAGCGTGACCGGAAACGTGAGTTTCAACCGAATTGTCGCGGAAAACCGAGATGTTATTCTTCGTGAATTCGTTGATTATTTTGTCCACCATTTTTTCGTTGCCGGGGATCGGATTTGCACTGATCACGACGAGGTCGTCACTTCCAAGACTGAGCTTTGCTCTGTCGGCAAACGCCATACGGTAGAGCGCGCTCATAGGCTCGCCCTGGCTTCCCGTGGTGATGACCGTGACGTTTTCGGGATTATAATTTTTAACCTCTCCGATGTCGATAATAGCACCGGCAGGGACGTGCATGTAACCGAGCTCGATCGCTGCACTGACTATGTTCTGCATGCTTCTGCCGATAACGGCAACCTTGCGCTTATGCGCTACGCTTATGTCGATTATCTGTTGAACGCGGTGAACGTTTGACGAAAAAGTCGTGATAACTATGCGCTTTTTGTGATGTCGCATAAATATTGATTTGAGCGACTCTCCGACCGTTTTCTCGGACGGAGTAAAGCCCGGACGCTCGGCGTTAGTTGATTCGCACATCATAAGCAGAACGCCATCTCTACCGAGCTCACCGAATCGCGTGAGATCCATTACCTCGCCGTCGATGGGCGTGAGGTCGAGCTTGAAGTCGCCCGTGTGAATGACCGTTCCGAGAGGTGTGAAGACAGCGAGCGCGCAGGCGTCTGCTATCGAGTGATTTACGTGAATGAACTCGACCGAGAGCGATCCTGCACCGATAACGTCGCCTGCTTTTACACAGTTTAGCCTCGGCTTAAAGGGGATCTTGTGCTCTTCGAGCTTATATTTGATGATCCCGATGGTCAGGCTCGTTCCGTAGACCGGAACGTCGAGCTCGTCGAGAAGGTAGGGAACAGCTCCGATATGGTCCTCGTGACCGTGAGTGAGGAAAACTCCGCGGATCTTGCCCGCATTTGCTTTGAGATATGAAAAATCGGGAATGACGAGGTCAACACCGAGCATATCGTCATCGGGGAAACCCATTCCGCAGTCGATAATGATAATATCTTCGCCGTATTCGAGGACGGTGAGATTTTTTCCGATCTCACCCAGACCGCCGAGAGCGGCGATTTTAAGCTTTTTGTTTGATTTTTTTGCCATAAAAACTCCTTTTCTTTAAAATGTCGCAAAAAGGTATACTTCTCCCTTGTCAAAAGGACCGCGCAGGCAGAAATATACATAGGTTTGTGAAGAACAAGGGAGAGCTTTGA
Source organism: Eubacteriales bacterium (assembly GCA_045657105.1). Lineage (GTDB taxonomy): Bacteria > Bacillota > Clostridia > Oscillospirales > CAG-272 > SIG672. The sequence continues at coordinate 9,419 of JAZOSN010000050.1, read as the reverse complement.
CGGAAACCACCGCAAAAAACCACCACTTTTTTGCGAGCAGGCGAGATAAAGCAATCTTGTCCTTTAAAAATTATGTATGCGACGGACGCGGAAAACATACACAAAACGCCCCGAGTATGACGGCGTCCGTCTTTTAATACGCACAAAACAATTCATTTTATGTTAACATATACAAATGAACTAAAAAATAATTGATTTTTGCGTATTTGTAAATATTTTATTGCTTTGTGCTTTATAGAGTGTGTCGGGGATAAATCGGCACGAGGCAGCGAAAAGCGATGTGAAACATCGCGTTTTCTCTACGCAAGGGAAGGCTTTAATAGGTTGCTTTGCGCAGCAAAGCTTCCGAAACTTTGCACTTTGCACTTTGCACTTTGCACTTTTAACTTAAAACAAGCACCGTTGCCGCAAAAATCACAGAGGCGAGCGCAACGCCGAGCGAAAAAGCTAAAAGCCGCTTGTAAGAGGCGGGGCAGGACTCCTCGGATATTTTACTGTTTATTATGCGCGAGGCTTCCTCGACCATGTCCTGTATTGAGTCCTCGGGCATACCGTCGCGCACGACGAAATACGCCGCATCAAACAGACGGCTTCCGGTTTCCTTTACTACGATCACTCTGCGCTTATAACCCTTATACATATCGGGAGTCCTCCTTTTGCCTCTTTTTTAGTTTTGCTTTTTGCCGAAAAGCCCTGAGAGCTCCTCGCCTATCTTGCTCGAAATCTCGGGGCTCTCGCCCTCCTCGCCGCTCAGCTCGTAGATCTGAGAGGGAGAGAAGGAGATCTCGCTCACCTCAAAGCTATGCGCTAAAAAGCAAAGAGAGGCGGCCACTATAATAGCGGCAAGAGCTACCGCAAAAATATACCTCGAATAATTTTTGAAAGCTTTTGAAATTTTCGTCATTTCACTTGTCCTTTCTTTTTGTTACGGATATATTTTTGACGCCCGTGACGGTCATTATGCGAAAAATCGGAAAATCGTACAAAAAGATTTTAAAAGAAATTTAAGTATAGTACATAATAGTTATTGACAAGAGGCGAAAAAAGTGGTATAATTTCGGGAAGAGAAAAGATTGTATGTTTATATATAATAAATATAATATAGAGAGGGAGCAGAAAGATGCGTTTCAAACTCAGCAAGGCAAACATATGCGGCAGCACCGAAAATACTGATTTCACTGTAACCGTTTCGGATAACGGATCGGCGTGTTTTTCTCTTTCTACCGAGGACAAATCCTCTTCTATGGGGGAAGAGTTTTCTGTTTTAAACAACTGTACTGTTTTTCCCGGTTTCGTTGATGTTCACGTTCATCTTCGAGAGCCGGGTTTTTCTTATAAAGAAACGGTAAAAAGCGGCAGTTCGGCTGCTGCGGCAGGCGGATACACGGCAGTCTGCTCTATGCCAAATCTTAACCCTTCGCCGACAGATGCGGAAAATCTCGCAAAACAGACCGAGATCATAGAGCGCGACGCTCTGATAAAGGTAATACCATACGGAAGAATAACAAAGGACGGCGAAAGCCTTGCCGATATGCAGGCTATGGCGGATAGCGTCATCGGATTTTCGGACGACGGAGTGGGCGTGCAGACCGCGCCGGTTATGAAGAAGGCTATGATCGAGGCAAAACGCCTCGGCAAGATAATTGCCGCGCACTGTGAGGACGACGTTTTGAGAAACGGCGGCGCGATACACGACGGAAAATATGCAAGGGAGCATAATATCGCAGGTATCTCGTCCGAGTCCGAATGGAAGCAGATAGAAAGAGATATAGATCTCGTCAGAGAAACAGGTTGTGCATATCACGTTTGCCACATCTCGACGAAAGAGGGCGTTGACCTGATAAGAAAGGCAAAGGCAGAGGGGCTTGACGTCAGTTGTGAAACAGGACCGCACTATCTCGTAATGGACGAGGGCGACCTTGTGGACGACGGAAACTTCAAAATGAACCCGCCGCTTCGCTCGGCGCAGGACAGGCTCGCGCTTATCGAGGGAATAAAGGACGGCACGATCGATATGATCGCAACCGACCACGCTCCTCATAGCAAAGAGGAAAAGTCAAAAGGACTTGAAAAGAGCCTTATGGGTATCGTCGGACTTGAAACGGCGTTCCCGATACTTTACACCGAGCTTGTAAAGAAGGGCGTTATCACGCTCGACAGACTCGTTGAACTGCTCAGCTACGCTCCTAGCAAACGCTTTGGAATAGATAACGGAGAAATACTTGGCGACAAGGCAAGCTTTACGGTCTTTGATCTTGATGCAGAGTACGAGATAGATCCCGAGGGCTTCAAGTCTATGGGAAGAAACACGCCGTTTGGCGGAAGGAAGGTTTTCGGCAAATGCCTTATGACCGTTTATAACGGCAAGGTCGTTTATAACGCCTTCGAAAATCTTTAAAACACAGGAAAATAAAAATTTTTAATATATAACGAGGTGCATTATGCCTAAGAGAACAGACATACACAAGATAATGATAATAGGCTCCGGCCCGATAGTAATCGGTCAGGCGGCAGAGTTCGACTATGCGGGCACACAGGCTTGTATAGCACTTAAAGAGGAAGGATACGAGGTTGTACTCGCAAACTCCAACCCTGCAACGATAATGACCGATACCTCTATCGCTGATAAGGTATATATGGAGCCGCTTACGCTCGAATACGTTTCGCGGATCATAAGATATGAGCGTCCTGACGCTATTATTCCGGGTATCGGCGGACAGACGGGTCTTAACCTCGCTATGCAGCTCGAAAAGAAGGGAATACTTGCGGAATGCGGAGTTGAGCTTCTCGGAACGTCGGGCGAGAGTATAGAAAGAGCAGAGGACAGAGAGCTTTTCAAGGAGCTCTGCGAATCTATCGGCGAGCCTGTCATTCCCTCGGAGATCACCTACTCGGTTGAAGAGGCAAAGCAGGCGGCAAAGAGAATAGGATACCCCGTAGTTCTCCGTCCTGCATTCACACTCGGCGGAACAGGCGGCGGATTTGCCGCAGACGAGAAGGAGCTCGAAGAGGTCGGACTCAACGCCTTCAAGCTTTCTCCCGTACATCAGGTTCTTATCGAGAAGAGTGTAAAGGGATATAAGGAGATCGAGTTCGAGGTTATGCGCGACGGTACCGGTCACGCGATCACGATCTGCGGAATGGAAAACGTCGATCCCGTTGGCGTTCACACCGGCGACTCGGTAGTCGTAGCACCCATTATGAGCCTTTCGAAGAAAGACGAAAAGATGCTCAACGACAGTGCGATCAAGCTCATCAAGGAGCTTAAAATAGAGGGCGGCTGTAACGTACAGTTCGCGCTTCACCCTACTACCTCGGAATATTATCTTATCGAGGTCAACCCGAGAGTTTCGCGCTCGTCGGCACTTGCATCTAAGGCGAGCGGATACCCGCTCGCAAGAGTTACCGCTAAGATCGCCGTCGGTATGACGCTTGAAGATATTAAGCTCGGCAATACCAATGCGGCATACGAGCCTTCGCTCGACTATATCATCGCAAAGCTTCCGAGATTCCCGTTTGATAAATTCGCGGACGCGACCAATAAGCTCGGAACACAGATGAAGGCAACGGGTGAGGTAATGGGCATCGGCTCTTCTCTCGAAGAGTGCCTGCTCAAATCGGTGCGCTCGCTTGAAATCGGAGTCTGCCACTTCCATATGGCAAAATTCGACAGTATGACTACCGATGAAATAATTACGTATATGGCGGATTTCCGCGACGACACGCTCTTTGCGGTCTGCGAGCTCCTCAGACGTGGCGTTTCGATCGAAAAGCTCCACGAGATCACGATGATAACAGAGCTTTTCCTTGAAGCACTCAAAAACATCACCGACTGCGAGGAAACGCTTAAAAAGAACGTAATGAGCGAAAGCGTCCTCAAAGATGCGAAAAAGCTCGGATTTTCGGATAAATATATCGCAAAGCTCTGGAATATGAGCGAGATCGACGTATGGAAGTTCCGTACCGGAAAGAACATCTACCCGATATACAGAATGGTAGACACCGCGCATACAGGACACTATATCCCGTATTTCTATTCGAGCTACACGGGCGAGAACAAGTCGATCGTAACCGATAAGGAAAAGAAGGTCGTTCTCGGCGCAGGACCTATCCGTATCGGACAGGGCGTAGAGTTTGACTATTCCTCGGTTCACGCGGTTCAGACGATAAGAAGCGCAGGATACGAGGCGATCATAATAAATAACAACCCCGAAACCGTATCGACAGACTATACGACGGCGGATAAGCTCTATTTTGAGCCGCTCACCGTTGAGGACGTTATGAATATCGTGGCGTTCGAGGGCTCTGACGAGATCATCGCATCTCTCGGCGGACAGACGGCAATAAACCTCGCCGCACCTCTGCTCGAGCGCGGAGTCAAGATCATCGGTACCGACGTTGAGGCTATCGACAGAGCAGAGAACAGAAAGTCGTTCGAGAGAATTCTTTCCGAACTTCACATTCCTCAGCCTACCGGCGCGGCAGTTACCGACATCGAAGAGGGTGTTGAAACGGCGGCAAGGATCGGCTACCCCGTTCTCGTTCGTCCGAGCTTCGTTCTCGGCGGACGCGCGATGCAGATAATCGCAAACGAGGGACAGCTCAGACACTACCTCAAAACGGCAGTTGAAATCGACAAGGACAAGCCTGTCCTCGTTGACAGATATATTATGGGTAAAGAGGTCGAGATCGACGCGGTCTGCGACGGTAAGGACGTATTCGTTCCGGGCATTATGGAGCTCGTTGAGCGTACCGGAGTCCATAGCGGCGACAGTATCAGCGTTTACCCCTCGTTCAGTATTTCGGACGCGGTCAAGGCAAAGATTCTCGATTACGGCAAAAAGCTCGGAATCGGACTCGGCATCGTCGGACTTTACAATATTCAGTTTATAGTTGACAAAAACGACGAGGTGTTCGTTATAGAGGTCAACCCCCGTTCGTCGAGAACGGTGCCCTTCCTCTCGAAGGCGACGGGATACCCTCTTGCGGACATCGCGACTAAGGTAATTCTCGGTCAGTCGCTGAGCGAGCAGGGAATTACCGAGTTCTATCCCGCGGAGAAGAACAGATACTACGTCAAGGCTCCCGTATTCTCGTTTGCCAAACTTCGCGGAATGGACACATATCTCTCGCCTGAGATGAAATCGACGGGTGAGGCTATCGGATACGATACCGATCTCAACCGCGCGCTCTACAAGGCACTTCAAGCATCGGGAATGCAGATACAGAACTACGGAACAGTGCTTGCGACCATCGCGGACAAGGACAAGGAAGAGGCACTGCCTCTCATCAGACGCTTCTACAATCTCGGATTTAACATTCAGGCGACCGAGGGAACGGCGAAGTTCCTCAAAGAGCACGGAATCCGCACCAAGGTAATGGCTAAGATCACCGACGGCAACGAGAGAAGCGACGAAATTCCGAGCGAGATCCGCAAGGGATATATTGCATACGTTATCAACACCCGTGATCCCGGATCGGTCGATCAGATGCAGGACGGCTATCAGATCCGCCGTCATGCAGTTGAAAACAACGTGACGATGTTCACAAACCTCGACACGGTAAAGGCACTTCTCGACGTTCTCGACGAGATAACCTTTAAGGTTTCGACGATCGACGCCTAAGGGACGCCGTCCCTCAGGAAACCCTGCTTAGGGCTCTGCCCTAAGGATCCGCAAGAAACTTTTTTCAAAGAAGTTTAACACAATTTGCAAGCAAATTGCTGAGGAACTTCAAAAACCTTAATTAAATTCTCGCAATTTCAGTAAAGTTTTTTGGAAAGTCTGAAAACCCTTTTTTCAAAAAGGGTTTTCAGGAAAATGTTTTGAGAAGGAGAAATTGATTTGCAAGCAAATCAATGGAAAACTTTTTTAAAAGTTTTCCAAAAGAAAAAATGAAGCAGTCGATTTTTAGAGTGGTTTCGAACCGCGAGGTTGCGAAAAACACGTTTGAAATGAAGCTTTCGGGCGACAACTCGCATATTACCGCGCCCGGACAGTTCGTCAATATTCAGCTCGACGGATTTTATCTTCGCAGACCGATCTCGGTATGCGACGTCGAGGGAGATATTCTGACTCTCATATATAAGGTCGTCGGCAAGGGCACCGAGAAGATGTCCGAGATGGTCGGCGGCGAGGAACTCGATATACTCACAGGACTCGGAAACGGATACGATCTTGAAAAGAGCGGCGAGAGTCCTCTGCTCGTCGGCGGAGGAGTCGGACTTCCCCCGATGTATCTGCTCGCAAAGGAGCTTGTCAAGGCAGGTAAGAACGTAAAAGTTGTTGCAGGCTTTGGAAGCGCACACGAGGTATTTTATAAAGAGGAGTTTGAAAAGCTCGGCGTAAGCTTTACCGTAACCACGGTGGACGGAAGCTGTGGCATCAAGGGATTTGTTACCGACGCGCTCGGTACGGTAGGAGAATATTCCTCGATAATGACCTGCGGCCCCGAACCGATGCTCAGAGCACTTTATAATGCTACCGACTGCCCCGCACAGTTCAGCTTCGAAGAGAGAATGGGTTGCGGATTTGGCGCTTGTATGGGTTGCTCGTGCAAGACGGTGACAGGATATAAGCGTATATGCAAGGACGGACCTATTCTGTGCAGGGAGGAAATACTATGGGAAAAATGAGTGTAAATCTTTGCGGAATCGAGCTCGATAACCCGATAATTCCGGCAAGCGGAACGTACGGCTTCGGATACGAATTCGCGGAGCTCTACGATATAAATATGCTCGGCACGTTTTCTTTCAAGGGAACGACCAAGGATCCGAGATTCGGAAATCCCACACCTCGAATTGCCGAGTGCCCGATGGGAATGATAAACTCGGTCGGACTGCAAAATCCGGGAGTTGAGAAGGTAATTGCCGAGGAGCTTCCGAAGCTGAAAAAGTGCTTTAACAAGCCTGTTATGGCGAACGTTTCAGGATTTTCGGTAGACGAATACGTCTATACCTGCGAAAGACTTGATAAATGCGAGCAGGTCGGTTGGCTTGAAGTCAACGTAAGCTGCCCGAACGTACACGGCGGCGGAATGTCCTTCGGAACCTCGCCCGAGGCGGCGGCGGAGGTCACGAGAGCGGTCAAAAAAGTGACGACCAAGCCTGTTATCATCAAGCTCTCGCCGAACGTTACCGATATAGTTTCGATAGCGAAGGCGTGCGAGGAGGCAGGCGCGGACGGAATAAGTCTTATAAACACTCTGCTCGGAATGAGAATAGATCTTCGTACAAGACGCCCTGTGATAGCCAATAAAATGGGCGGATTTTCGGGATCGGCTATATTCCCCGTAGCAGTCAGAATGGTATATCAGGTTGCAAACGCGGTTAAAGTGCCCGTTATCGGAATGGGCCGGGTTTCAAGCGCGGAGGACGTTATCGAAATGATGCTCGCAGGCGCAACTGCGGTTGAGGTCGGAGCGGCAAACCTTATAAACCCTTATGCGTGTAGAGATATTATCGAGGATCTTCCTCGCGTAATGGAAAAATATAAAATAGACAATTTAAAAGACATAATAGGAGGAGTAAGATAATGGGAAAGGACGTAATCATCGCGTGTGACTTTGACGGCGCGGAAAAAACATTTGCATTTCTTGATAAGTTTACCGGCAGAAAGCCGTTTGTCAAGATAGGAATGGAGCTTTACTAAGCAGAGGGCCCTTCGATAGTAAAAGAGATTAAAAAGAGAGGACACAAGATCTTCCTCGACCTTAAACTCCACGATATTCCCAACACCGTAAAGAAGTCAATGGCGGTTCTCTCGCGACTTGACGTTGATATGACCAACCTTCACGCAGGCGGAACTATCCGTATGATGGAGGCGGCGATCGAGGGACTTACCCGTGAGGACGGATCAAGACCGATGCTTATCGCGGTAACTCAGCTCACCTCTACCGACCAGAGCGCTATGGAGAACGATCTTCTCATTAAGCAGCCGATCGACGAAGTAGTTATGCACTACGCGCACAATGCAAAGCTTGCAGGACTCGACGGAGTCGTTTGCTCGCCGCTCGAAGCAGGCAAGGTGCACGACAGATGCGGAAAGAATTTCGTAACCGTTACTCCGGGCGTAAGATTTGCAGACGGCGATATCGGAGATCAGAAGAGAGTTATGACTCCTGCACAGGCAAAGGAGATTGGATCCGACTATATCGTTGTCGGACGTCCGATTACTGCCGCAGAGGATCCGGTTGCCGCATACGAGAGATGCGTGAGGGAATTCTGTTAAGTTCAAAGTGCAAAGTGCAAAGTGCAAAGTTGAGGACAATTTCCTCGCTTTGCTCGGAAATTTTCATTTAAACGGTGAAAAATATGCAAAAAGCTATTATAGAAACAAAAAGCTTTGAGTTTGCGGTCAGGATCGTTAAGCTTTACAAGTATCTTTGCGATGAAAAGAAAGAATACACGCTTTCAAAGCAGCTTTTAAGAAGCGGAACGAGCATAGGTGCAAACGTAACGGAAGCCGAACGAGGGCAGTCGAGGCTCGACTTTTATGCTAAAATGGCAATTGCACTCAAAGAGGCAAACGAAACACAGTATTGGATAAGGCTTCTGTCTGCTACTGACTATTTGTGCGAGAAAGAATATAGTAGTCTGGACGCGGATATAAAAGAAATAATCGCAATACTAACGGCGATATGCAATTCCAAAAATAAATAAAGGTTTTTCGCCTTTGCGAAAAACTACCATAACTTTGCACTTTGCATTTTGCACTTTGCACTGTTATATTTATATTATTCAAGAAGGAGAACATAATCATAATGGAAGCTTACAAGAGAGAGTTTATACAGTTTTTGGAGAGCGCAGGCGTGCTCAAATTCGGTGATTTCACCGCCAAAAGCGGAAGAAAGATCCCCTATTTCATAAATGCGGGAATGATCAAGACGGGCGACGATATCGCAAAGCTCGGCGAGTTCTACGCCAAGGCGTACTTTGAAAAGCTCGGCGCAAAGAAGGCAGTCCTCTACGGACCTGCATATAAGGGTATCTCGCTCGCGGTTTCTGCGGCAGTTGCACTTTCAAAGAAGGATCTCAACGTTCCCTTCTTCTTTAACCGTAAAGAGGTAAAGGATCACGGCGAGGGCGGAGTTTTCGTAGGATACGTTCCCACCGAGGGTGAGGAGATCGTCATCATTGAGGACGTTATCACTGCAGGAACTGCCATCCGCGAGAGCATGGAGATCCTCTCCCACGTAGAGGGCACTCGCGTTGCGGCAACCTTGATCATGGTGGACCGCAAAGAAAAGGGACAGACCGAAAAGGGCGCTATGCAGGAGATCGAGGAGCAGTTCGGCTTCCCCGTGTACTCCGTCGTTGACGTTTACGACATCATCGAGTACCTCGAAGAGGACGAAAAGAACGCAGAAAACGTAACGCGTATCAAAAACTATCTGGCTGTCAACGGAGCAAAGAACTGATT
>JAZOSN010000049.1:0-14611 GCA_045657105.1 Eubacteriales bacterium | reverse complement strand
CTTCTATATCCTTGTCTATAAAAATATTTCGTATTTCTTCCAGTGACGATTTACCGGCATTGTCGAAATTATAAAGCGTCGGAGCTACTTCAAGAGCCTTCAAAGCCGTAAAAAAGGTCGAATAAACCCATTTTGCCGCTTCTGTTTCAAAATCAACCGCTTCGTCATCTTCACTTTCGGGGGAAGATACTATATCTTTATAACGAGCCAAGAAGTTCTCTTTCGCAATTCGTATTTCTTCAAGATCTTTTATCGGTGTGGCGATCTGATTTTTGCATACTTTTACGGTCCTGCTAAGATCGTCAAGTTTAAGCAGGGTTAAAAAGTTTTCAACACGAGCCATAAAGGCAAGTTGCTCACCTGCACTTGCAATATTATACTCCTTCGAATAGAAAATACTTGCAAAATGAGCCAAACAACACAAAGATATATTTTCTTCCTCGGCGGCAAACTCTTTTACACTTATTTGCGCTATGATGGGCTCTATATGTATATTTTTTGCACGTGCATCATACGTTATCCATCTATGATCGTCAAGCGATGTAATTGCCGAACGATCAAAAATATCGCACTGGGTCATAAGACTTAGCAGCGTTCTCTCGTCAATTACCGGATTGGCCATCAAAGAAATCAAAAACAGCGTTTTCTTTTCCGCTTCGGTAAAGTGTTCAATAGAAAGCAGTCCCGAAAAAATATCAAAAATTTTATATTTAAGCTCGCGGTTGTCATCAGAACCGGCGGACAGGTGTGAGATCACCTCTTCAGGAGTGGCTCTCATTTCCTTATAAAGAACCGTGGCGGTAAGCTCTACTGCTTTGGTATGTCCTCCAATGTCATCAAAGAAACGTTCGAGATATGGTGTAAGAGTTTCCCTTTCACTGTCATTTGCACACTTGTAGTAATGGAAAAACAACTCGAGAAGATACTCGTTCTTCATTTTTCCGACTTCAATTACAGGAAAATCATCAGCATATTCGGTAGCAGAATCTTGTGTGATAAGCACAACCCGACAGGTTAGTTCCGAGAGAAGTCGGCAGATAAATTCATCTGCATTTCCATCGAGATTTACGTCGGATATGACTATCATATCCCGCTCGCTTAGTTTTCTGAGAAATTCGAATTTTTTGAATATGATTTCCTTTTCATTCTTCTTATCAAAAACAGACTCGTTTATATTTGTAAAGTGCAATCCCGTAAGGAAAAAGTTAAGTAGCGAATCGTGCATTCCCTGTATTTCGATAGCCGAAATTTCAAGATGCTCTTGCACGTACTTTTTAATAACGCTCTTTTTTCCGAATCCGAAAATTTCGGAAAGTATTATTACATTCGAACGCTCAAAGGCGCTTTCTATATGTTCTAAAATTATATCACGGCTTCCATCAACAAAATATTTTGTTTTAGAAACGGAAATGCCGGACAGCTTGGGAACAAGTACGTCGCACGGCTTCTCAGGATTACCCTCCTGGCGACGTGCAATCAATGTCTTTGCCCTTTTCACCAAAGCGTCTATTCCACTGACACCCGAGATTTTTTGAGTTCTCGCAACATGATTTGCATCGGATATATGATTGAGATTGAAAGCGAATCTTTCTGTATAAGGATTGTCCGTTAATTTGTAGACAAGTATATTAAGAAGTCCTTCGCCCTCAAGACGACGAGCCTCCACAACCTCGTTAAATACGTATGATTTCGGATCCATAGAAGCATCGCTTATAATTACTATAAATATATTGCTAAGACGAATTTTTTCAATACATTCCTTAGAAAAATCGGTTTTACAAAACTCGTCAGAGTCGAAGTATTCCAGCTTTTCTTCGCGAAGTTTTGCCGCAATAACGTTCTTTACTTCTCTGTCTGCCCCCGCCCAGCTTATAAATACGCTCATTCTTTTCTCCTTTATTTTGCACAATTTTTAATGCAATCCATGACATTTGTAATTACACAATACTTCTATGTAATTATTCTATCACAAAAAAACGACTTTGTCTACCCATAATATGTTTTATTTGCTTTTAATCGTATACATATATTAAATGCCTTTTGAGTCAATCCGAGCAGGACTTACGAACCAAAATCGGCGCCGATATTTTCATTTTAAACGCCACTCCCTTTGCGCCGATTAACAAATCTTTCAGATCTGTGTGCTTCTGCGGCGGTAACTACATATTAAAAACCAACGGTCTTGTCACCTCGCGGCTCTGACAGTCCACCGGTCTGTCATTCACTACCGCTCGGCCGCTTGCTTTGCTCGCTACCTCCGAGCTATTCGCCCTTCGTGCCCATAACCACGGCATAAATACAAAATCTTACATACAAAATAATAAAAATAAAACCACCCTATTGGGTGGTTTTGTTTTGGTCAGAGGTGCCGAAAAGAATGCATTTCAAAACATCTCTGCCAATTTGTTCATTAACGTTTCGTTCATACCCCTTAGTGACGGAATATGAATAAAAACGGTATTTAAATTCTTTTTCAACATGTGATAATAAGCTGCATTACATAAATATTTGGTTGGAATATTTGAAAAAGAATATGAAATGTTTGATTCGATTAGTTTTCTTTCCAAAGGCAACAAATTAAAATCAGTACATATATGATCACAATTATAACAAGCACAAAGCTCTATACGAATTTCATTAACCAAGTTTTTGTCAATGCCAAACATATATACGGCATCAAAATCACAATCAAATCTCGTAATATCTTTTTCAAGACCAGTAAAAGAATTGGTTAAAAACAATGCTCTCTCATTTAATCGGCTAACTAAATGAAATGAAGTATTGTTATTACCTTTAAAAGCAACAAAAAGAGTTTTCATTTATTATCCTTAGCAGTATTGATAGAAGCAATCAATATTCTTTTAATCTCAATACAATTTTCAAGCAATGTTTTATTGTTATAATATCCGCTTTCTATAATCAGTTCGATCCAATATTCTGTTTCTGAACACTCTTTCAAGGCAATTTGTAACTTGGCAATAAAGTCAGCCTTGCCGTGAGCATAAAATGCTTCTCTGATATTCGCGCCTATACTCGTCCCCGAGCGTAAAAACTGATTGATCAAAGCACTCTCGCACTTTGCTACTCGAAGTTCCTTACATACCTGTATTACATCAAGAGCAAACGCTTTTGATTTCACTATCAAAGGACTGTCAGCCATAACCTTACCACCCTTCACATTGATAATTAAATTATACCATAAAACCTATTACTTTTCAACTTTAAAATAAAAATGCTTTTTGCCGTGGCAAAAAGCTACATCAGATACCTTTTCACTATTCACTATTACTTATTACTTCCAAATCCCCGAGGTTTTAGTGAAAAGTGAAGAGTGAAGAGTGAAAAAGTAATCCCCAAGGACAAGTCCTCGGGGATTTGATTGCGGGGGAAGGACTTGAACCAACGACCTCCGGGTTATGAGCCCGACGAGCTACCAACTGCTCTACCCCGCGATATTTAGTTTCCTTAGCGGAACATTGATATTATACCACAGTGTTTTGTGTTTGTCAAGCCTTTTTTCGAATTTTATATAGTTTATTTCAGACAAATAAACTATATTCCATACTTTATTTTCACTCTTTCGAGTTTTTTTCCTATCGGCTTTGCAAGTAGAGCAAGAAACAGGACGTTAGAGATAACATACAGTGCAGTATGCGGAATAGCGGCGACAAGCGCCTTTGTGTAATCGCCGAGAGTCAGGCCTCCGTTATAAGAGATCACCGACCAGACGTCCATAACGAGCGAATAAAACACGCCTGACAACACGCCGTATACGATCAGGCAGACTCGGCTCTTAACGAGCACATTTGAGAGCACTCCCGCGAAAAGTCCGACAAGCCCCCATGCAAGCATCTGAAACGGTGTCCACGGTCCTATCCCGAAATAAAATCCGGATATAAGCGCCGAAAGCGAGCCTGTGAGAAATCCTGCCTCTGCACCGAGATAGATTGCCGCGATAATAGTTATAGCGCTTATCGGCTTAAAAAGCGGGATAAAGCGCCCTATCACCGAAAAAGCGATCATTATTGACACTATAACAAGCCGTCTGCCCCCGATACGCTTATTTTCATATCCGGTAGCAAACAGAAAAAGCGAAAGAACTGTAAAAAGTGTTACCACGTAGATATAGCGTTTTTCGGTATTTACAAGCGCCGCCGAAAGAGCGGAAATTATCACGAGCGCGGCTATTACCGTTATTTTGATTACAAGGCGAAGTCGCGCATTTTTGATCACTATCACTCTCTTTATTCCCTTCTTTTATTTTGTTTGCAAAGACTCACGGCGTCCTCTACGCTCACCGCGTTATCAAAATATCCGCGCGTCATACGACTGACTGCGGTGGTGTAAAAATTGTTTTTTGAAAAAAAGCTATGCGGAGTGTCCTCGGAAACGATACGCCCTGCGAAAAAGAGCGCAACCCGATCGGACGCCTCGGAAGCAAATTCAACGTCGTGTGTCACCGCAACGACGGTTATTTTGTTTTTGCAAAGATCTTTAAGGAATTTTACAAGCTCCTGTTTAGCGAGAGCATCAAGTCCCTTCGTCGGCTCATCAAGAAGCAAAATTCTCGGTCTGCTCGCAGTCACCATATAAAGCGCGAGCATCTGTCTTTGACCGCCGCTTATATCGTATGGGTGTTTACCAAGAAGTGCCTTCATATCATCGGAAATCACGTTCAGATCAACACCTGCACCGACAAGCTCTTCCCTTACGGTATCTCTTGTAAAAAGCGCATTTACGTCCTGTGAAAGCATAGCAACACAGTTTTTATAAAGAGATCCGTCCCTATATTTTTCGATTTTTTTACCGAATATTTCGATCTTTCCGGAGTAGCACTTATTTATGCCCGCTATCGCGCCGAGTGCGGTCGTCTTACCCGATCCGTTGCCTCCGAGAACGGTGTAAAACTCGCCCTCGCGAATATCGAGATCGAGCCCGTCAAGGACGTCGGGAAGCTCTCTGCCGTATCTGAAACAGAGATTTTTTGCCTTAATTACGCTATTTTTACTCCGTTCGCGCTCCTGACTGTCAAGCGATCTTATCCGGTTTTCGCAGTAGTGCTCAACAAATGCTCTGCCCGATCTCACGTCAAGCGGACAGTCGTATGAGTGCCCGTTAAGCCTACTGAAAAGCCGAACGGCAGACGGCATAAAGCAGTAAAAGTCCCTGTCATCTTTAAGAGCGTATGCCACCTTTTTCGGCTCGCCGAAGCTACGTACTTTTCCGTTTTCAAGAACGAGAAGCTTATCTGATATTCCTATAAGCTCTTCGAGGCGGTGCTCGGTTATTATGACCGTCAGAGCGATCTCGCGGCAGAGTCTTTGGAGAATGGATATAAATTCGGCGGCGCCTATCGGATCGAGCTGCGAGGTCGGCTCGTCGAGCAGGATAACGTCGGGATTCATTACCATAACAGATGCGAGTGCAACGAGCTGCTTCTGTCCGCCCGAAAGCTCGGAAACTCTTTTATCGAAAAGATGACCGATACCGAAATACTGCGCCACCTCCGCGACTCTTCTCTGCATCGTTTTATTGTCTACGCCAAGGTTTTCAAGTCCGAAGGCTATCTCGTGCCAGACCTTATCGGTAACTATCTGCTCCTCGGGATACTGCGACACAAAGCCTATTTTTGCTGCCGCACTATACTCGTCAAGCTCTAAGATCTCTTTTCCCGAAAAGAATATCTCTCCCGACTTTTCTCCGCCAGGAGATATTTCCCTTTTGATAAGGCGAAGAAGCGTGGATTTTCCGCTTCCCGTCTTGCCGAAAACGGTAACAAATTCTCCGCGTTTTACCGAGAAATTTATATTATCGAGCGTATTTTCTTTTTCCTGCCCGTATTTGAAGCTCAAATTCTTGATTTCAAGTATTTCCATTTCATCTCCTCTGAAATTTTCCAAAGCGTCGGCATAAAAATAAGAAGCGCGTAAGACGTATACACCATCACAGAAAAAGCGTTCATCTGTGTCATTTTCAAGGTGGGATAGTACTGAAAATTTGTAATCGGCAAAAGGCTTCCGATTATTACAAGTGCTCCAAAAATCGCCGATATAGCGGCAAAAACCGCGTCCTCAGCTCCAAAGCGAAAGGTCTTGAAAAAGCTTCGTTTTCCGACTCCGTAGCCTCTTGCGCTCATACTGTCTGCGGTAATTATCGAGTTTTCAAGCGACCAGGTCGCAAGAGAAGAAAACACACCAAGCGAGGTCCTCGTCTTACCAAAAAGATCTCGGTCACCATATGCGCCGAGCGCTTTCCGAGCGTTTTCCACCTTTTTTCTTCGCTCCGACAGAAGCGCGGTATATCTGAGAGCACCCGAAAGTACAAGAGAAAGCCTTGGAAAAGCAGAGCCGAAAACATAAAGAAGCTTGTCCTCTGTCATAAGCGCGGAAAAAAGCCTGAACATATATATAAGTGCGACTATTGCGGCAGACGAAAAAATCCCGTAGAAAATCGCTTCGAGCGTGATGGGATTACCGTTTATAAACAAAACAGCCGTCATTCCGTTTCGCACGAAAAGCGGATTTATAAGTGCCATAATCAAAAAAAGCATAAAAAAACCAAGCTCGGTTGTCAGTTTTGCTTTTTTAGAGAGGAAAATGAAATTTATCAGTGCACCCACAAGTGCGGTGGCGGCAAAGATCGGGTTCAAAGAAAACATACAAATAGCCGCGCTCAAAGCAAAATAGCCGAAAAGCACTATTGGATTTATACTCTCAAAGCCCTTCATATTCGTTTTCCTCCTTTAATTTATTTTACAAGATTTATCCCCAAAGCTCGGAAAAATCCTTGATATATACCCATTTTATCTCGTCCTTATCGGCAAGTAAATACTCGCCGGCACCGACGATCGGACTTTCGCCGTTTACATAGTAGGTCCAACCCGACATATCTCCGAAATCGCCCGAATATATTCCACCGATTCCTGTAACGTAGCCCTGCGAGTCGTCAACTATTATCCTCTGCTTTTTTGCCGCGTTTTTAAGGACTGCAAGCACCGTATCGCCTTCGTTTATACTGATCTCAATATTTTCGATAATATACCCGTTATCCGGAATATTTTCCGCACTCTCGTCCTTTATCGAGATACACTCAACGGTTATTGTAACCTTTCCGAAGACCGCCTCGCCGTCCTGATCGGTAGCCGCCTCGTCATCTCCGAAATAATCGTCGGGCGTTTCAACATCAAGAAGCAGTACAGTTGCCACTACTGCCGCCACGATCAAAACAAGTATAACGACTGATAAAATTATTCTGTTTTTCATTTCATTTTTCTCCCTTATTTTCGCCGTTTTCTCTTCGGCGTCGTTTTGCCGCTATGCGCTTTTCGCGATTTTTCTCTATCCTGTTATCCTCTCTGGGCTCTTTTATTCCGGAGGCTTCGAGAGCTCTCGGCCATGGACCGAGAAACGATTTTATCATTGAAACCTCAACATCGGTAAAATCGCTTTTTTTCGGATAGCGGCGCTCACTCTCGAAAGGAGATTCGCAAAGCTCCTTATATTTTGCTTGAAGGAGCGCTATCACACCGTCACGACTGTATTTTTCCATAAAAATTATCACCCCTAACGAAAAACGCCTTTCCATAGCCGAAAGGGCTACAAAAAGGCGCAGTTATCCTGTAAAAATCCGCAAACAAAGGCTCTCCCGTCGTTTTTGCGGAAGTAGTAAACAGTACACACGGCCTTCATGCCCAAGGCGTTTTTACTCTATGATCTCGCGCGGCAAGTATTCCGACTTATGAGAAGACACACTCAATTACGGTAATGGCGGTTGCGACGGATTTTCACCGAACTTCCCTCTGATCTGCATAGGCAGAACCGCGCGGATTTTTCTTAATAATAGCACAAAAGAAAGCTCTTGTCAATCATTTTCCTTTGTTTTCGATATTTTTCGGTATTTTTTTATCTCTCGGTCTTGATTTTTTCACAGTTTTTGCGAAGGTGAGCGCGTATATTTTTTCGGCTCCTGCTTCTCTTAGCATTTCTGCGCAGGCAGAAACGGACGCGCCCGTTGTCACGACGTCGTCGCAAAGCAGAACAGTCCTGTCCTTCACCGCCTGAGCGGCATCTTTAATCAGAGCATACGAGCGCCTTGCATTTATTTCTCTGTCGTGCGCGCGAAGAGATTTTTGTTGCTTTCTTCCCTTCTTCTTAAAAAGCGGCGTCATTTCGGCGGAAAAATTATCCGCAACAAGATACGCGAGTATCTCGGACTGATCGTGTCCGGTTTCTCTTTTACGAGATGCCGACCTCGGAACGAAGGTAACGAGCAGATCGCCGACTCCCGGCAGTGCTCCGTATGCAATCTCGGTCATTTTATCGGACATAAACTTAAAAAGCTTTTTATCCTTATGATCCTTTGCGGCAAGCACGAGGCGATCGGTCACGCTATCCGACGACGTATAAGCCGATACACTGAGAAGCGCCGTAACTGTCCTTTTGCAGTTATCGTGAACACAGGTACATTCTGATACAAGACGTTTGCAAACCGCGCATCTTGACGAGATCTCCTTTTTCCATTTTTCGGCGCACTCATCGCAAAGAAGAGCGTCACTGTAATACGGCAGGAGCTCTCTGCACGCCGCACATCTCGGCGGAAACAGGAGATTTGAGATCGTTTTGAAGAAACTGTTCATATCTCTTAATTTTGAGTTGCTTCGAGCATATAGCGAAGTCCTGTATATCTTTTGGTAAGACGTTTATTTTCAACCATCATCTGCACTATATCCGAGCGTCCGACGATAATCACCATTCTCTGCGCCCTCGTCACGGCGGTATACAGAAGATTTCTCGTCAGAAGTCTTGGCGAATACATATAAGCAGGAATTATTACGACCGGATATTCGCTTCCCTGACTTTTATGAATAGTTATAGCGTAGGCGTGCTCTATATCGTCAAGCTCGTCGTAGCCGTAGCAGGTAAGCTTGCCGTCGAAATCTATATACATTTTTTCTTCGACGTTGTCTATCTTTTGTATAACGCCAATGTCGCCGTTGAACATTCCTTCTCCGTCCTCGCTACCGCGAGTCCATGCGAGCGAGTAGTTATTTCTTATCTGCATAACCTTATCGCCCTCTCGGAAAACGACGTCGCGTACCTTTTTTTCTTTTTTATCGGGCGACGGCGGATTTTGTACGTTTCTGAGCTTCTGATTAAGAATCTCCGTACCCGCTACTCCCTTTCGCGACGGAGTTATTATCTGTATTTCCGACATTATATCCTTGCCGTAAGTCCTCGGCAGGCGGTGCATACATAGATCGGACACGGTCTGCGCGATCTGAGATTCATCATCTCTTGAAATGAAGAAAAAGTCGCCCTTTTTATCGTCAAGCACGGGAAGCTCGCCGTCGTTTATGGCGTGAGCGTTTGTTACTATTCGGCTCTCTCTTGCCTGTCTGTAAATCTCGGTGAGTCGTACCGATGGGAACATATCACTTGCGAGCAGATCACAAAGCACGTTCCCTGCGCCGACAGATGGAAGCTGATCGGCGTCGCCGATCAGAATAAAGCGCGCACCCGGTCTTACCGCTTTAAGAAGGGACGCCATAAGCTGTGTATCAACCATCGACGCCTCGTCAACGATTATGACCTTTTCGTCAAGAAGGTTGTTCTCGTTTCGTCTGAAACGAGGCTTATCGTCTGCGGCAAATTCCATTTCGAGCAGTCGGTGGATCGTCTTCGCCTCTCTCTGAGTAGTTTCGGACATTCTCTTTGCCGCGCGTCCGGTAGGAGCGGCAAGCGCGACGTCTATTCCAATTTTATCAAATATTCGGATAACTGCACGAATTATCGTTGTTTTTCCTGTTCCCGGTCCACCCGTGAGCAGCATAACTCCGCTCGAAACCGCCTCTATTATCGCCTTTTTTTGAAGTGACTCGTATTCTACGCCCTCTTCCTGCTCGACCATAGAGATAAGCGAGCGGGTATCGTCCATATACGCCGCTCCGCTTACCTTACTGAGCAAAACGAGCTTCTGAACAATATACTTTTCGGCATCGTAGTAGTCTTTCAGATACACACATTCCTGATCGAAATATTTGACTATTACCGTTTTGTTTTCCTCGGTGAGCGAGTCTATCGCGTCAAGCGCGGCATCGGGAGTACATTCGATCATAGTGGAAATATGCTCGGCAAGTCTTCTTTTCGGTATGAAAACGTGACCGTTTCCGACGGCGTTTGAGCTTAGCGCATATACCACGCAGGACTTTATTCTATAAGGGGAAGCAGGATCTATTCCGAGCGATTTTGCGAAATTGTCCGCCCGCTCGAAGCCGATACCGTATATCTCGTCACAGAGCATATAGGGATTTTGCTTTACAATATCGACCGCTCCCGAGCCCCATTTTTTAAATATTTTCATTATGGTAGAGGGGCCGAAATACTCTCTGAAAAAGAGCATAAGATTTCTCATACCAAACTGATTTTTGAACGCTTCGCTTATTTCCTGCGCCTTTTTCGGTCTGATTCCCGGAATATCGCAAAGAAGCTGAGGCGAATTTTCGATAACCTCAAGCGTTTCGTCGCCAAACATTCCGACTATCTTTTCGGCAGTCTTTTTTCCGACTCCCTTTACAACGCCCGAAGCGAGATATTTTATCATAGCCGCGCCTGTCGCAGGAAGCTGCTTTTCGTAATACACCACTCTGAACTGCTTACCGTAGCTCGGGTGAGTTTCCCATCTTCCCTGTGCGCGGATCATCTCGCCCTCCTGAGTACACGGCATTATGCCAACCGCAGTAATAAGCTCGTCCTCGGTTTCAAGAAGGCAAACGGTATAGCCGTTATCCTGATTTTCATACATAACGGTTTCGACCGTTCCTTCAAGAACTATAAGTTCCTTTTCTTCAAACATATTTTCCATACCGTTTTACCTCCTTTCAATTCTGATTTTAATTATTTTTTCCGTCTTTATCGGATCTTTCCTCAAAACCGCTCACAAAGTCGTCTGTTTTACCGTTCTCATTAAATCTTTCGATTTTTCCAATGAGCTTCCTCTGCAAGAGGTAGAGGCCGAATACAAAGACTATCGCCAAAAGTATTTCGCATACAAGTTGCAGCATAGAAATTCACCTCGTAGTTCATCCTATGCCGCAAGCTGTTTTTTTGATTATTTAGCGAGTATTTCTCTTATTTTATCTGCAATATCGGTCTTTTCCCAAGCAACTCCAAGGTCTTCTCTTCCCATATGTCCGTAAGATGCAAGAGGCGCATAGATAGGACGTCTGAGATCGAATTTCTCGATAATTGCGGCAGGTCTGAGGTCAACGAGCGTTGCTACCGTATCCGAGATAATGTCGTCGGAATACTCAGACGTTCCGAAGGTATCTACCATTACAGAAACAGGTCTTGCAACTCCGATAGCGTATGCGAGCTGAACCTCGCATTTCTTTGCAACTCCCGAAGCTACAACGTTTTTTGCGATATATCTCGCAGCGTAAGCCGCGGTTCTGTCAACCTTTGTCGGATCCTTTCCCGAGAAAGCTCCGCCGCCGTGTCTGCCGTATCCTCCGTAAGTGTCAACTATTATCTTTCTTCCGGTAAGTCCGCTATCGCCCTGAGGTCCGCCTATAACGAAGCGTCCCGTGGGGTTAACGTAGATCTTGGTTTCGCCGTCAAGAAGCTCTGCGGGAACGGTGGGATTTATTACGTACTTGATTACGTCCTCTCTTATTTGTTCCTGCGAAACGTCAGGATCGTGCTGAGAGGATACTACGATAGTATCAACTCTGACAGGTCTATCCCCTTCGTATTCAACGGTGACCTGTGTTTTTCCGTCGGGACGAAGATAAGCGAGAGTTCCGTTCTTTCTTACGTCGGTCAGAACCTTAGCAAGCTTATGTGCAAGCGATATTGGCATCGGCATAAGCTCGGGAGTTTCATCGCAGGCAAATCCGAACATCATACCCTGATCTCCTGCGCCGATGTCGTATTTATCCTCTTCGCCGTTTTTAGCCTCGAAGGATTTATCAACGCCCATCGCAATATCGGGCGACTGACTATGTATAGAGCTGATGACCGCGCAGGTATCGCAGTCAAAGCCGTATTTTGCTCTATCGTATCCAATCTCGCGCACTGCTTCTCTGATAATATCGTCGTACTTTACGATCGCGCTTGTCGTGATCTCTCCCATTACCGAGATTATTCCCGTAGTTGCGGTAGTTTCGCAGGCAACACGCGCCATAGGATCCTGTACGAGTATCGCGTCAAGTATAGAGTCCGAGATCTTATCGCAGATCTTATCGGGGTGTCCTTCGGTTACAGATTCTGATGTGAAAAGTTTTTTCATTTTTAGCCTTCCTTTGTTTTTTGTTTTGGAGGAAAACAAAAGAGCGTCAGTCAGTTTCCCGCAGACGCTCGCATTTTTTGCTCTCATCTCTTAGGAATTGGCACCTTCCCGAAATCACTCGGCAGGTTGCCGTAGGATCAACGGGCCTATCCCTCCCCTACTCTTGATGATCTATTAGATTCGTTTAGAATTATAGCACATACACAGTAGTATGTCAAGTGTTTTGTCGAATTTTATATAATTTCTTTCAGGCGAATATCTCGAACGCGGCAACCACGCCGTAAGACGCGAGCGACATTACAACTCCCGCCGCCATTACGCCGAGCAGGCAGGAAAGAATTGCCTTCCAGAACTTCATATCGATGGTTGCGGCAACGAGCGAGCCCGTCCACGCGCCGGTCATAGGAAGCGGAATACCTACGAAAATGCAAACGCCCCAAAAAGAATATTTTTCAATTTTATCTCGGTTCTTATCGGCTTTTTTGATCAGCCAAAGACCGATTTTTCGGAAAAATTTTACCCGACATGTTGTCATCCATGCAATTATCCTCTTAATAAACAGAAGAATGAACGGAACGGGAATCATGTTTCCGATAATCGCGAGAATATAATTCTGCCACCAAGGAAGTCCGAGCGCCGCGCCGAGCGGTATTGCTCCGCGAAGCTCGATTATCGGTATCATCGAGCAAAAGAGCACGCAAAGCTCCTTTCCGACAGTTTCAAGGAAAAACTGTTGTATGATCTCTTTCATAAAAGCTCCTCGATCAAAGGTGTAATATTTTAGACAGTCGCTTATACAGAAGAAGTGTTATAAGCGAGCAGAAAAGTCCTTTTACTATATTAAAAGGAACCACTGCAAAAAGCACGAATGTAAATTTATCGCGGATAAATCCGGTAATTGCCGCGCCTGCATCTATTATCGCATCAATCGGTATAAACGAGGAATACATCGGAAGCATTATAAAATAGTTGATAAGTCCTCCGACTATCGCAAGTGACATAGTTCCGACTGCCATTCCGATAAGCGCGCCTTTAAAGGTTTTTCTGTATTTATAGATAAGTGCCGCAGGAACGGTAAGACAACAACCCGTAACGAAATTTGCAAACTCACCGACAAAGCCGGTAGTAGTTCCGTTTATCAGAATATTCAGGAGATTTTTCACAAACTCCATCAGTGCCGCCGCCGTAGGTCCGAGCGCAAAGCCGCCCATCATTATCACCGCTTCACTGAGATCGAGCTCGTAAAAATCGGGAGCTATAAAAGGAAGCGGAAATTCAAATAGCATTATTATTACGGAAAGCGCAGAAAGAAGTGCTATTTTTACTATGTATTTTACCTTTGTGTTTTTCATCTCGTTTTCTCCTATATTAAAAATATCGGAGAAAAGACAGTGCAAAATTGCCGTAAATACGGGAAAATCAGATCCTATCTTTTCTCATCCGGACTTTACCGTCGGTTCAGGAATTTCACCTGCTCGGCATCCTTTCGGACGTTTGCGGACTTTACCGCCGGTGTGGAATTTCACCAAGCTCTCAAAGTATAGTATATAAAAATCACGGCGGGCGGTTACCCGCCCGCCGTATGCGTTCAAGTTATTTTATAACTTATGCAAGGATATCAGCAACAACGCCCGATCCTACGGTTCTACCACCCTCACGGATAGCGAAACGGAGTCCCTTTTCAATAGCGATAGGAGTGATAAGCTCAACGCTCATATCTACGTTATCGCCGGGACGGCACATTTCAACGCCGTCAGGAAGAGTGATGGTTCCGGTAACGTCGGTAGTTCTGAAATAGAACTGAGGTCTGTAACCAGCGAAGAAGGGCTTCTGACGTCCGCCTTCCTTCTCGGTAAGAACGTAAACCTGTCCAACGAACTTGGTGTGGGGCTGAACCGAGCCGGGCTTACAGAGAACGGTTCCACGCTCGATCTCGTTCTTTGCGATACCACGGAGAAGTGCACCGATGTTGTCGCCTGCCTGAGCCTCGTCAACGATCTTGTGGAACATCTCAACACCGGTAACGGTGGTGGACTTCTTCTCGTCGGAAAGACCAACGATTTCGCAAACGTCACCGATCTTAACGGTACCACGCTCTACTCTACCGGTAGCAACGGTACCACGTCCCGAGATCGAGAATACGTCCTCGACGGGCATAAGGAAAGGAAGATCGGACATACGGTCGGGAGTAGGAATGAAGGAGTCAACTTCGTTCATGAGCTCAAGGATAGGAGCGTACTCGGGAGCGCTGAGGTCGGTGTTAGCGGACTCAAGAGCGTCACGAGCGGATCCGCGAACGATAGGAGTATCGTCGCCGGGGAAGTCG